>WALG01000088.1 GCA_015522955.1 DHVE2 group archaeon | reverse complement strand
CTGTGATGCTTGGTCCGGGGCTCATATCTCAGATTTATGATGGTATTCAACGTCCACTGCCACAGATAAAGGAGAAAATGGGTGATTTTATAAAAAGAGGTGCAAATGTATCGCCCCTTGATATGAAAAAGAAATGGCACTTCACTCCGAAACTAAATCCTGGCACAACTGTTACAGGGGGTGATATTCTTGGTGTTGTCCCTGAAACTAAAATTGTGGAGCATCGTGTGATGGTACCACCTGAGATTTCAGGTACACTTGAATGGATTGCGGAGGAGGGTGAGTACACGATAGATGAGGCTATTGCCCGCATTGATGGAAAGGAGATAAAGATGTACCAGAGATGGCCTGTGAGAAGACAGAGACCATTCCGTGAGAAACTGGATCCTGTGGAACTACTGGTGACAGGTCAGAGGGTGCTTGATACATTCTTCCCGATAACCAAGGGAGGTACCGCTGCCATCCCTGGAGGATTCGGTACGGGGAAAACTGTAACACAGCATCAACTGGCTAAATGGAGCGATGCGGACATAATTGTCTATGTGGGCTGTGGAGAGCGAGGAAACGAGATGACTGAAGTTCTGGAGGATTTCCCCAAATTGAAGGACCCGAGAACCGGGGAGCCGCTAATGAACCGTACTGTGCTCATAGCCAATACCTCAAATATGCCTGTAGCTGCGAGGGAGGCATCGATTTATACAGGTATTACGATAGCGGAGTATTTCCGTGATATGGGTTATCATGTGGCGCTCATGGCGGATTCCACATCGAGATGGGCAGAGGCACTCCGCGAGATTTCGGGCAGGCTTGAGGAGATGCCAGGTGAGGAAGGCTATCCAGCGTATCTTGCATCTCGCCTTGCAGAGTTCTATGAACGTGCTGGCTATGTTAAACTGATTGGGAGCAAAGATAAATATGGCTCGGTCACTGTTGTTGGCGCTGTATCTCCGCCTGGCGGTGACTTCAGCGAGCCGGTGACCCAGAACACGCTACGTATTGTTAAGGTGTTCTGGGCCCTTGATGCGGAACTAGCCCACAAAAGGCATTTTCCATCTATAAACTGGCTCAGGTCCTACTCGCTGTATCTCAATTCTGTTCGTGGATGGTGGGAAAGCAGTGTTTCCAAGGACTGGTACACATTGAGAAGAGAAGCCATGAGCATTCTCCAGAGAGAATCCGAGTTGCAGGAAATTGTGCAACTTGTGGGTCCTGATGCCCTTCCTGCTAAGGAACAGGCACTTTTAGAGACTGCCAGATCTCTCAGGGAAGATTTTCTGCAGCAAAATGCATTTCATGATGTGGATACATACTGTCCTGCAGAGAAGCAGTATCATATGCTTCGTTTGATTCTTAAATTCCACTCACTCATAACCGATGCTGTTGAGCATGGCGTATCCATGGAAAAAATAAGGAAACTCAGCGTGAAAGAAGACCTTGCCTACATGGGTAGGGTGCCAAACGAGACCTATGTTCAGGAATTTGAGAAGATAGAGCAAAGAATGGAGGAGGAAATTAAAGTGCTTGTGGAAGAGGTGAAATAAATGGAAATTGAGTACCGTACCATAAGGGAAATCAAAGGTCCGCTCCTAATTGTGGAAGGTACCAAGGATGTTGCATATGGTGAAGTTGTAAAAATACGTGGCCCCGATGGAAAAGAGCGTCTTGGGCAGGTTCTCGAGGCCCGGGAGGATATGGCTGTTGTTCAGGTTTTTGAAGGAACCCGCGGATTAGATATTCGTGATACCTCTGTGCGCTTCCTTGGAGATACTCTAAAGATAGGAGTCTCCTTGGAGATGCTTGGTCGCGTGTTTGACGGTACCGGAAGACCTATAGATGGGGGACCAGAAATTATACCTGAGGAGATGAGAGATATAAACGGTTATCCCATTAACCCCTCGGCCAGAGAATATCCAAGAGAATTTATTCAGACAGGAATATCGACTATTGATGGAATGAATACTCTTGTTCGTGGTCAGAAATTGCCCATATTCAGTGGCTCTGGAATGCCCCATAACGAAATAGCAGCCCAGATTGCAAGGCAGGCTAAACTCAGGGGCAAGGGTGAGAAGTTTGCTGTGGTATTCGTAGCAATGGGAATCACCGCGGAGGAGGCAAACTTTTTCAGGCAGGAATTTGAAAGAACGGGTGCACTTGAGAGAACTGTTCTTTTCCTGAATCTGGCAAATGACCCTGCAATAGAGAGGATAGTTATCCCGAGAATGGGATTAACAGCGGCAGAGTATCTGGCATACGACAAGGATATGCACGTTCTTGTAATTCTCACGGACATGACCAACTACTGCGAGGCTTTGAGAGAGATAAGTGCTGCCCGTGAGGAGGTGCCGGGCAGAAGAGGTTATCCTGGCTACATGTACACAGACCTTGCAACTATATATGAGAGGGCAGGAAGAATAAGAGGTAGGAAAGGAAGCATCACACAGATTCCTATTCTTACCATGCCAGATGATGATATGACTCATCCAATTCCTGACCTTACAGGTTATATTACTGAGGGACAGATTGTACTGAGCAGGTCCCTGCACCATCGTGGCATATACCCCTCCATTAATCCTCTTCTCTCCCTTTCAAGATTGATGAAAGAGGGTATAGGTGAGGGAAGAACCCGCGAGGACCATGCAGGTGTGGCAAATCAATTATACGCAGCGTATGCTGAAGGCCTGCGACTTAGAGATTTAGTGGCGGTGGTGGGAGAGGAGGCATTGAGCGAAGAGGATCGTATATTGCTCAGATTCGCTGACGAATTCGAAGAAAAATTCATTACTCAGGGAAGAGATGAGGACAGAAGCATAGAGGATACTCTAACAATAGCATGGAACTTACTTGCCTTGCTTCCCCGAACTTACCTGAAAAAGATAGATAAAAAATATATCGAAAAGTATCTGCCCCAGGGTCACTCTTAGTGACTTAACTCTTCCATTATTTTTGGGTACTTGTAGAAAAGATCCGGTACAAGGGTGGCCACTGCATTCTCCTTTTTCAGTTTATTTGCAAAATAGTACTGGGCACCTGCGGTAGGGCCACCTGGAATTCCTCTTGATGCAAGAAGTTTCATACCCTCTATGGCCTCTCTTTTTCCTGCAACCATGACATCATCGGCAAGGTTCTCATCGAGAATCTTTTTGATTATAGTGGATATGCTATGGTACGAAAAACCTTCTAAGATTTCCTCATCTTCCTCTTTTTTACCGAAAATTTCCTCCTGAAGCATCGAGTTTCGGGGTATGACCATAACGCATTTTATTCTCTCCTCTTTCTCCTTCAGATATTTTGCAATTCCGTAGAAGGTACCGCCGGTGCCGACACCCATTACAAAGATATTTAATTTTGGTACTTGTGTGAGCAGTTCTGGTGCAGTGGTCTCATAATGCGCTCTAAAATTTGCAGGATTTTTAGTCTGAGCAAGATAGATACC
>WALG01000087.1 GCA_015522955.1 DHVE2 group archaeon | reverse complement strand
GTGGTGGTTGACTGGGATATCGCCCCCAGAGCCTATGAAGTTCTTGAAGATTTGATACGCAGTATGAGAAAATAGAACATTTTTTAAATTTTTTGATATGGATTTTTCAAAATTCATATAAATGCCTCTTTTATGGCCAGAGAGGTGAGACAATGAAGGTGGTACTGGCATATTCTGGAGGTCTGGATACCTCGGTAATTCTGAAATTTCTGCAGGAGAAATATGGGCATGAGATCATAACGGTGACCCTCAATGTGGGTCAGAGAGAGAACTGGGAAGAACTGCAGAACAAAGCATATAATCTGGGTACTTTAAAGCATTATACCATTGATGCGAGAGAATCCTTTGTAAAGAATTATGCGTGGTCGGCGGTGATGAACAATGCCCTCTATCAGGGCTCTTATCCTCTTGCCACATCTTTAACCAGACCGCTTATGGCACAAACACTGGTGAACATAGCCAGAAGAGAGGGTGCAGACGCCGTAGTTCATGGATGCACAGGTATGGGCAATGACCAGATCAGATTCGAACTGGGAATAAAGGCACTGGCACCGGAACTGAAAATTATTGCTCCTGTGAGAGAGGAAAAATTCACCCGGGATTGGGAAATAGAGTATGCAAAAAAGCATGATATCCCCGTAAGCAAAAAAATCTACAGTATAGATGAGAACCTCTGGGGTCGCTCCATAGAAGGCGGCGTTCTGGAAGACCCTAAAAATATCCCTCCCGAGGAGATATTTAGATGGGTTTCTCCACCGGAGAAATGTGTTGATATACCTGAATATGTGGAAATAGGATTTGAAAAAGGCATACCGGTGAGCATAAATGGGCTGAGAATGGAGCCTCTAACACTGGTGGACAATCTCAATAATCTTGGTGGGAGGCATGGTATTGGAATCATAGACCACATTGAGAGCAGAGTTGTAGGAATAAAGAGCAGAGAAGTTTACGAGGCTCCTGCAGCAACAATGCTGATAAGAGCGCACAGAGAACTTGAAAAGATGGTACTCACAAAGAGGATGCTGGAGTTCAAGGAGATAGTTGATTCCACATGGACAAATCTGGTATATCAGGGACTCTGGTATGAGCCTCTTAGAGAATCACTTGATAAGTTCACAGAGCACGTGGAACAGTACATTTCCGGCTCTATGAAACTCAAACTTTACAAGGGTGGAATGCATATTGCAAGTAGATACTCGCCTAATTCACTTTACGATAAAAATCTTGCTACCTACGAATCAGGAGGACTCTTCAATCAGGAATATTCCAGGGGCTTCATAGAAATTTTTGGACTGGAAAGCGTTATGGCTTACAGAAAATACAGAGAAAGAGAGAGAAAAAATGAGTTTCTGCAGGGGAGTGAGTACAGTGTACAGGAAGGAACTGCTGGGTGACTCTGAAGAAGATGTGATTCGTTACATATCATCCTGCAAAGAAGATAGAAAATTTGTGAATGAAATCATAGAGGTACTTATCCTGCATACCCAGTCTCTTGCAGAACTTGGGTTAATTCCCAGAGAGGCAGATAAGAGAATCACGGCAACTCTAAAGGAACTTCTACATAACCCGGAGATTCTGTTTGAAATAGATGCAGAGGACATTCACGAAGCCATCGAAATCTATCTTGAAAAGAGAATTGGAGAGTTGGAAGATTATCTACCTCTGGGCAGAAGCAGAAACGACCATGTGAATGCGGCATTGAGACTTAAAATTACGAGACACCTCGGGGATATCCTGAGTGAAATAATCTCCATGAGGCGTACACTTCTCAAAAAATGCCAGATGTATCTTGATACACTTATACCCACATTCACCCATCTCCAGCCGGCCCAGGCATCCACTTTTTCATTCTATTTATGTTACATAGATGAGACTCTGGATACGTATGGAGAGGCAATAAAACTTGCCATCAGGATTTGTGAAAAATCTCCACTGGGATGCGGCGCCTCAGCATCCACAGGTGTTCCATTTGACCGCAGAAATATGGGAAAAAACCTCTTTCCGGGATACGTTAGAAACTGTCTGGTGGCCACGGGTTCCAGAGATTTTCTTTCCCTGAGTGCAGGTATTGTTACCTCTCTTGCGGTGGCTCTCTCACGCATTGCGGAGGATATGATAATATTCTCCACACCACAGTTTGGATACATTCTCCCTCCCATGAAGCATCTGGCTACCAGCAGTATGATGCCCCATAAAAAGAACCCCGTGAGCATGGAGATTGCAAGGGCCATGGGTGGCAAAAGTATAGGGAACCTTGTTGCCATACTCTCTGTAATAAAAGGTGTTCCCAGTGGCTATAATCTGGACCTTCAGGAGGCGAATTCTCATGCCATCACTCTATTGGAAAGGGTCTTGGACACGCTGCATATAATGAAAGATTTCTTTGAGACTATGGAAATCTCCAAGGAAAATACGATGAAAGATTGTCTCAGATTTCCCATACTATCCACCGAGGTTGCAGAACTTCTGAGTATGAAGGAGAGCATTCCCTACCGTAAAGCACACAGACTTGTTGCTAAACTCGTGAGGGAGAGCAAAACCATGGAAGATTTCCGCCGTAGTCTGAGGGAAATGTATGGCATGGAGATATCAGTTAGGGAGAGCATACAGCGTGCACCTCAGGGCTCTCCAGACCCCAAGAGAGTAAAAGAATATATTGCCTGGGCTGAAAAGAGAATTGAAGAATTCGAAACCTGGCATGGAGGAGATACTTATGAGTGTCAGAGGCTTTCTCCTGCTTGAGGATGGTTCTCTGTACCCGGGAGAGATGTTTGGTGCAATAAAGAAGGCGGTGGGTGAGATTGTTTTTACCACGGCCATGGTGGGCTATACTGAATCTCTTACAGACCCATCCTATAGAGGCCAGATTCTGATGTTCACATATCCCCTTCTTGGAAATTATGGAGTTCCAAGTATGGGGGAGATAGAGAATGGAATACCTCTGCACTTTGAATCTTCGAGTATTCAGGTAAGGGGCATGGTCATCTCCAAACTTATGCGTGGACATCACCCCAAAAGCGTAACATCTCTGGAGCAATGGCTTGCTCAAGAGGGTGTTCCAGGCATCGAAGGTCTGGATACCAGAACTCTCACAAAGAAGATACGGGAAAAGGGAGTAATGATGGCCGCAATAGTCCCCGAAGAAGAGGATATAGAAAAAGTATATGAGGAAATTAAAAGGACAAGTTATGAAAGGATGAACCTTGCTGCAGAGGTAAGTCCAGGGGAGACTGTGATACACAGTGTTCCGGGATATAGAGGCACCGTGGTGGTTCTTGATTGCGGTGTGAAATACGGAATACTGAGAGAACTGCTCAAAAGGAACCTTCGTGTGGTTAGAGTGCCTTACCATGCTGATATAATTCGCATGGCGGAAGAATACAACGCTTCTGGAGTTCTTATAAGCAATGGTCCTGGCAGACCTGATTTGCTTAAAGAACCCATAAAAAATGCAGAGGCAATAATAGAATACAATATACCCACTCTTGGAATCTGCCTTGGCTCACAGATAATAGCCATGGCTTCAGGTGCCAGGATATACAAGATGAAATATGGACACCGGGGAATTAACAAACCGGTGAAGGACCTTAAGAGTGGAAGGGGTTTTGTAACAACACAGAACCATGGCTACGCCATTAAATGGGATGACACAGAGCATCTTAATCTCTGGATGCGGAATCTCGACGATGGCACTCCGGAGGGGTTCTATCATCCAAAGAAACCTGTTATTGCCACACAGTTTCATCCAGAGGGTTCACCTGGCCCACTGGATTCGCTCTGGGTCTTTGACCTCTTCGTATCCATGCTGGAGCGCGGTAAACATGGTCTCTAAGGTATTGGTGCTGGGCTCTGGAGGCATAAAGATAGGAGAGGCTGCAGAATTCGATTACAGTGGTAGCCAGGCTCTGAAGGCGCTTCGTGAGGAAGGAATAAAGAGTGTTCTTATGAACCCCAATGTGGCAACCATTCAAACAAGTTACGAGATGGCAGATGCTCTTTATATGTTACCACTAACCCCGGAATTTGCACATAAGGTGATAGAAAAAGAGGAGATAGATGGAATCATGCTTGGATTTGGTGGGCAAACTGCCCTTTCCCTGGGTGTGAATCTCCATGATGCGGGCATTCTACAGAAATATGATGTGAAGGTTCTTGGCACACCCATGAATGGAATAAAATGTGCTCTCAGAAGAGATTCGTTCCGAAAGACAATGAAAAGATATGGCATATCAGTTCCGCCAAGCATGGCCGCCAGAAACGAAGAGGAGGCCATTGAGCATGCCTCTGCAATTGGATATCCCGTAATGGTGCGTGTGAGTTTTAATCTTGGAGGCAGAGGCTCCTTTGTGGCACATGGTGAGGAAGAACTCAAAAGACACATCCACAGAGCCTTTGCACAGAGTGAAGTAAACGAGGTTCTCGTCGAGAAATACTTGGAAGGATGGAAAGAAATTGAGTTTGAGATATTAAGAGATGCAAATGCTAATGCCGTTGCCATTGCCTGTTTGGAGAATGTAGAGCCCATGGGATTTCATACAGGCGAGTCTACCGTGGTGGCTCCCTGTCAAACTCTCACAAACAGAGAGTATCAGACACTCAGGATGGAGGCCCTGAAAGTTGCAGAAGCGATAAATCTCATTGGCGAGTGCAATGTGCAGTTATCTCTCAACCCTGTGACAGGAGAATACTACGTGATAGAGACAAATCCCAGAATGAGTCGCTCATCGGCCCTGGCCAGCAAAGCCACCGGCTATCCCCTTGCATATATTGCTGCAAAACTCGCTCTGGGCCATACCCTGGACAAACTGATTAACAAAGTTACTGGAGTAACCTCTGCCCTTTTTGAACCTGCCCTTGATTATGTGGTTGTAAAGATACCAAGATGGGATCTTGATAAATTTGAAAATGTGAATAAAACAATTGGCACCGAGATGAAAAGCATAGGGGAGGTCATGGCAGTGGGCAGGAATCTGCACGAGGCCCTTCAAAAAGCCGTTAGAATGACGGGGATGGGTGATTTAATAGGAGAGTACCATATTATAGACGAACCTCTGGAGAATGTGCTCTCAAGAATAAAGAGACGTGAACCTTACATTCTGATGCACGTGGCCAAGGCCCTTAGACTGGGAGTTGATATTGATACTCTGTATAAACTCACTGGAATCGACAGATTCTTTCTCTACATAGTGGAAGACCTGGTAAGAATTGCTGACGCCATGGGAGAAGGAAATGCCGTATGCGATAAAGTAAAAAGACATGGGTTCAGTGATGAGCAGATTGATTTGTTTGGAGGAACGTGTACAAAAAAGATGCCTGTAGTGAAACAGATAGACACCGTGGCCGGTGAATTTCCTGCAAGGACAAATTATCTGTATATAACCCATGATGGATTTAAAAATGATATAAACTCCATGGATACAAAACGTATTCTGATTCTTGGCGCTGGAGTGTTTCGTGTAGGTGCGAGTGTAGAATTTGACTGGGCCGTGGTAAATTTTGCCAATGCTGCAAAAAAGAGAGGCTATGAAGTTATCGTTCTCAACCACAACCCGGAAACAGTATCCACCGACTGGGACATGAGCGACAAACTATACTTTGAGGAAATCTCGCTTGAAAGTGTTT
>WALG01000086.1 GCA_015522955.1 DHVE2 group archaeon | reverse complement strand
TTGTAGTGCATAGGTATCACATACTGTGGCTTTATCCACTTAGCCGCAATGGTGGCGAGTTTAGTATCCATGGTAAACAGCCCACCAACAGGAAGAAGCGCCACATGCGGTCTGTAAACCTCACCTATTATTTTCATGTCACCGAAAAGTCCAGTGTCGCCCGCATGATACACCTTCTTGCCATCGATGTCTATCACAAACCCAGCGGGTACTCCACCATAATGCAAAGATTCACCCTCCCAGATTCCCGAAGAATGAAGCGCCGGTACCATGCTCAACCGGATTCCATCCTGCTCATAAGTACCTCCAAAATTCATCCCTATCCCTGTGGCACCCTTAGAGTTTATATACTCTGCTATTTCGTAAATCGCCACCACGGGTATATTCTTTCTCTTGCTTATGAAAACTGCATCTCCAAGATGATCACTATGTCCATGGGTCACCGCTATCAAATCGGCTTCAAGATCATCGGGTTTTACAGGAGAGGCGTCGTTACCGGTGATAAATGGATCCACCAGCACTTTCTTTCCATTTTCCTCTATTAGAAACACTGAATGTCCTAGCCATGTAATTTTCATTACACATCACCTCCATGGAAAATAAAATATCGCTTATTTAAGTCTTTTTCAAAAAATAAAAAATTAGAGAATTTCGCGCAGTGTGCGCTCTATAATCTCAGCGGCGATATTTATGTGGTTTGTTTCTATAACCAGTGGTGGACGGAACCTTATGCCTCTGGCGCCGGTCTTTATAGAGAGAAGTCCATTCTTATATGCGCGGGCAAAGAACTTATCTCTCAGTTCTGTGGTAGAAAGATCAAATGCATCCATTAGTCCCCTACCACGTGCATTGCTTACCACGTCAGGGAACTTCTCTTCCATCTCATGTAACATTTTCACTATTTCCTCGCCCCTTCTAACTGCGTTGTCAAGGAGATTTTCCTCATGGATTACTTCAAGTATTCTTTTCGCCTTTACCATATCCACAATGTTACCTCCGAAGGTAGAGTTTATCCTGCTGGATACATGGAATACATTATCTTCAACTTCGTCAACTTTTTCACCGACCATGATTCCGCATACTTTCATCTTCTTACCAAAAGAGATTATGTCAGGCTGTACATCGAACCATTCATGTGCCCACCACTTGCCTGTGGTACCTACACCTGTTTGCACTTCATCGACTATAAACATTATATCATTCTTTCTGCAGATATCCTGTACTGCCTGTATATATTCTTTGCGGAAGTGATTGTCACCACCTTCGCCCTGTATAACTTCCATAATGAATGCCGCTGTATCGTCCCTATACTTCTCGATAATTTCCTCTATCTCATGAAGGCTCTTCTTTTCCAGTTCCTTGACCTTTTCAAGATTCTCACCCTCCAGTGGGAAGGTTATCTTGGGGTTAGTAACTCTAGGCCATTTAAACATAGGGAAATACTTAATCTTATTTGGATCAAATGTGTTAGTAAGTGCTACAGTGTAGCCGCTGCGCCCATGAAACGCCTCTTTTAAGTGTATGACTTTCAAACTCTGTGTGTTATCTCCTTTACCAGCAGCAATATTTTTTTGTACCTTCCAATCAAACGCAGTTTTGAGTGCATTTTCAACAGCCAGAGCCCCACCAGATACAAAAAAGAAGTATTTGAAGTATGGGGGCGTGGCTAGTCTAGAAAGGGTATCCACAAACTCAGCATATTCCTCGGTGTAAATGTCACTATTGGTTATCTTGTTTATGGCAGTTCTCTGCAATTTTTTAAGAAATTCTGGCTCAAACATCTTTGGATGATTCATCCCCAGAGCACTGGTGGCAAAAAACCCAAAGAAATCCAGATAATATTTACTGTGTCTAGCATCGTAGAGCCACAATCCATGACTCTTATCGATGTCCAGTACCATATCCAGTCCATCAGTGAGTATCCTTCTTCCCAAAACCTCATGAACATTCTTTGGAGATATCATAGTACGACATGACGATGTTAGATATATAGATTTGCTGTAGAATTTTTTTAAAGTAATTTAATATTCCTTCTAACCTGAAAATCTTTACGTCAAAAAGATTTTTTTATGAAAATATTGATTTACAATAAGGCACAATTGAAACATTGTGCTTCTTAGTAGATATTTCATAAAAAATTTTAATTATTTACGCATCCATGGGGGTTCAGGTGAAATCATGGATCCTCAGGAGATTATGAAAACTTACAAAGAAAAGGTAGAGGAGTACCTGAGAGAATTCTTTCAAAATAAAAGAAAGGAGTTGGAGCACTGGAGTTCTAGGGAGGCATGCGAAGTTCTTGAGGAATATACCCTGAGAGGTGGAAAGAGAATTCGTGCAATCCTGATGATTCTGGGTTACAAACTCTTCGGTGGAGATGATGAAGAAATAATAAAGGCAGCATCCTCATTGGAACTCATTCAGTCCTATCTGCTGATTCACGATGACATAATGGATGAAAGCGAGTTGCGGAGAGGGAAGGCCACAGTACACAAAATCTACGAAGATTTTCATCTCCACCGTGGCTATGGGGGAAATCCCCAAAGATTTGGAGAAAATATGGGCATTGTACTGGGAGACCTAGCCAATGCATACGCCATAGAAATCCTAAGTTCATCCGATTTTTCACCCGAAAGAAAAATAAAAGCCATAGAAAAATTGAATGAGATTATAGAGTATACAGGCTACGGACAAATAATAGACATATACTCCAGCATGGTTGACAATTTTAGCGAGGAAGATTTGCTTCTCCTTCATAAGTACAAGACTGCAAGGTACACCATAGAAGGCCCTCTGGTCATGGGAAGCATTCTTGCAGGATATACTGGAGAAGGCGTTGAGAAATTTGCCATCCCTGTGGGTGTGGCTTTCCAGTTGCAAGATGATATTCTAGGTCTATTTGGCAGCGAGGAAAAACTGGGAAAACCCGTGACAAGTGACCTTGCTGAGGGAAAGAAGACCTTGCTAATAATAAAAGCGCTTGAAAGGGGTAACAAAGAGCAGCGCAGGGAAATACTCAGTGCCCTTGGAAATCCAGCAGTTACCATGGAACAACTTGAGAGGATAAGGGAAATAGTGAAAAATACAGGTTCCCTGCAATACTCTATGGAACTTGCCGAGAAACTTGTAAACGAAGGAAAGAATGCTCTGAAAGATTTGCATGTGAAAAATGAGGATATAAAAAAGGTGCTTCTTTACCTGGCAGATTATATGATTCGCAGAAACTACTGAGCAAATTATTTTATATTCCTCTATTTTTACTGTTCCAATGTCTCAGGTGGTGGGTGAGATTGCTGCTCTATCTGCGGCTTTTATGTGGACCTTTGCTTCGGTACTCTTCACATCTGCCGGTAGAAGAATTGGTGCACTTAATCTAAATGCGCTCAGAATACTAATGGGCACTACAATGCTTTTATTTACCCATCTCTTTCTCTTCGGTCACTTTTTTCCCAATGCAACCACTATACAAATTCTCTATCTCTCTCTGAGTGGAATCGTAGGCCTGGCGGTTGGAGATTTTGCATACTTTGGTGCACTGATTGCAATAGGTCCCCGCCGCGCCATGCTTATTCTCTCTATGGCTCCCATATTTTCAATTATAGGTGGCGTGCTTATACTCAACGAGATTCCCTCGCTCCTATCTTTAAGCGGCATATTTTTAGTTCTTCTTGGAGTATGGATTGTAATCATGGAGCGGGGAGAGATTGAGACTGTAGGTAAGCATTATATGCTTAAGGGTGCAATTTTCGGTATCATAGCAGGTGGACAGGGTATTGGTGTGGTTATATCCAAGTACGGAATGCTTTTTGCAGGGCCACCTATTAATCCCCTCTCTGCAACGATTATACGTGTTGTCGCTGCCACCCTCACAATATGGACAGGTTTGCTTCTCTGGAGAAAACCTCAAAAACTGGTAACTGCTGTTAAAGACCTTTATGCCATGAAACTCACCATTCTAGCGTCCATAATAGGGCCATTTCTTGGGTTGTGGCTCTCCATGATTGCCATAAATTATGCCCAAGCAGGTATAGCAGCAACGCTCATGTCCCTCAGCCCTGTGATGATAATCCCCGTGGTTCATTTCCTGTATGGCGAGAAGACAAATCTCCGTGGCATTTCAGGTGCAATTCTTGCAGTAGCAGGGGTGTCTATAATTTTTCTGTTTTAAGAGAGAATTAATAAATATTAAAAGAATATCCACATGTGCAGCACAGAGCATATTTGTGGTTTAGAAACTTCGAGGAATTGTACCATGCCCTGCGCATTGAGGCAGGCAGAGAAATTCCCAGGACCATGGTAAAAATTGAGAAGCATGGGGACGAAACACAAATTGAGATTAAAGCGAAAGATTTACATGCTCTGCGGGCTGCATTAAACTCATATCTGAGATGGATAAATCTTGGGATGGAAATTGGTGAGGTGATAAAAGATGGTAGAACTTAAACTTAGTCCATATCTTGAGGAGAAATTAAAGCAGGCTCAAAAATTGCAGAGCGAGTTAGAAGTTATAGTTGCCCAGAGGTATCAACTTGAAGTAAATCTTAGAGAGGTGCAAAAGAGCCTTGAAGAACTGGAAAAGATAGATGAAGGCACACCCATTTACAAAAGTGTGGGAACTATTCTGGTCAAAGCAAAGAGCAAGGATGAAGTAAAGAAGGAACTTGAGGATAAGAAAGAGACCTTGGAGATAAGAATCAAGGCTATTCAGAGGCAGCAGGAACTTCTACAGAAGAAGTATGAGGAAATACAGCAAGAATTCTCACGGGCCTACGGAGGCGGGTCTTCATAAAATTGATACTTATGCATAAGAATGCCGATATTGATGCTCTTGCCTCCGCTCTGTATTTAAAGGAATATTTTGGCAATGCTGTAATCGCCTCCGATGGAATGGATAAAACAACAAAGAATGTTACTCGCAGGTTCAACTTGGATATCTTTCAAGAATTGCCCGAAGACATGGAATTCGAGGAAATAATAGCAGTGGATACGGCGAGTTTTGAGCAACTTGGGAAATTTGCAACGCTTCCATTAGATACGGTTTATGACCATCATGCAAGTAATAATATGAATGTTAAAAAGAGAGTGGTATACCCAGAGTATCCCTCCTGTGCAGAGATGCTCTATCGTAAGATGCCGTATGAGGTATCCAGAACCGTTGCATTTCTCCTTCTATGCGCTATAATAACAGATACACTCTGGTTCAGACATGCCAGAAGAGATACTTTTCAAATTTTCACGGAAATTATGGATAAATACCGGATTGAGATGAATGAAATCGTAGAAATTCTTGATAATAATATGTCCTTTGGAGAGAAAATATCCGTTCTCAAAGGTTTTCAGAGAATGAAATACAGAACCGTTGGAGATAAAATAGTATGTGTCACAAAAACAAGTGCCAACGAGAGTTTGTGTGCAACTGCACTGCTTCAATTTTGTAACGTGGTTCTGGTATCCTCACAGAGAAGAGATGCGGTGAGAATTACAGGCAGATCCAGAGAACTTGACCTTCTGAGAGTCTATCGTAAGATATCCCAAGAGTTCGGATGTACCTATGGGGGACATAAAAAAGCCGCAGGGCTGAACTGTACAGGTGAGCAGGAAGCAATCCTAAACGCACTTATGGAATTGGTATGTGAATATTTCAAAGGTGAGAAAGGGTAAATTTAAATATGCCTCATCCATATTCCCATGATGTTCAGAGGCAGAGATATTGTATCAATAAAAGAGATTACCCCGAAGGAAATGGACAAGATTTTTGAAGTTGCAGAAGAGATGATTCCCATTGCCCAAAGTGCAGAGCGAAGTTCTCTCCTGCAGGGTTATGTTCTTGCAAATCTCTTCTTTGAACCTTCCACCAGAACGCGGTTATCCTTTGAGAGTGCCATGAGTAAACTGGGTGGCCATGTGATAGGCTTTGCAAATCCATCAGCAACCTCGTTAGCCAAGGGTGAAACCTTGGCGGATACAATAAGAATGGTGGACGAATATAGCGATGTAATAGTTATCAGGCATCCCTATGAAGGCTCCGCAAGGTTAGCCGCTGATTTTGCCAAACATCCTGTTATAAACGCAGGAGATGGTGCAGGGCAGCATCCCACACAAACTTTGCTAGACCTTTTCACCGTAAAGAGAGAATTCGGGCATATCAAAGATTTAAATGTTGGCTTGATAGGTGACCTAAAATATGGGAGAACTGTACATTCACTTACGTATGTGCTCAGCAATCTTGGAGCAAATCTCTATCTCATATCTCCTTCGCTTCTCAGGATGCCAAAACACATAATAAGGGAACTTAAGACAAAGCCTTTAGAAACCGAAAAGATAGAGAATGTACTTCCCGAACTCGATGTACTCTATGTTACACGAATCCAAAAAGAGAGGTTTCCGGATCCAAATGAATACAGGAAAGTTGCGGGAATTTATAGAATAACCCCTAAACTTTTGGAAAACGCAAAAAGGCATGCAATAGTGATGCATCCCTTACCCCGTGTGGACGAAATAAGCCCTGAAGTGGATGCAACACCCCATGCAAGATACTTTTTGCAGGCATTTTACGGTGTGCCGGTGAGAATGGCCCTCCTTGCTCTTGTTCTCGGGGTGATTTAAATGACCGAGCAGATACTTAAGGTGCAGAAAATAAAAAATGGAATTGTGATAGACCATATTCCCTGTGGCCTGGCCCTCAAAGTTCTCAAAATTCTTGGTATAGAGAGAGACATTGGCTCTACAGTAAGCATGGTAATGCACGTAAAGAGCAAATACGGATGGAAAGACATTGTGAAAATTGAAGACAGATTCCTTGAGGAAAAGGAACTTGATAAAATTGCTCTCGTGGCCCCAACGGCAACGGTGAACATTATTCAGAACTACAAGGTTGTAAAAAAGCATAGGGTGAAAGTTCCAGAACATATCATTGGCATTGTAAAATGCACAAATCCAAAATGTATAACGAACCAGCGAGAGCCCATAACCCCCGAGTTCTATACAGTTTCCAAGGATCCATTGATAATAAAGTGCAGGTATTGTGAGAGGGATATGGAAGCGGATGAGATAATAGAAAACATAATTTAAAGATATATCACGAGTTCAACGGGGCTTCTGTCTTCAAGGTCTAAACTCTTTCTCAAATTTTTAGGAGATATCACCTCAATTATATCTGTATAATGGCTTCTCTCTGGTATTATTACCGCTCCTTCTTCGCTATTTATTGTGCATAGAAATGCCTTTACGCTACCAAAAGTTCTTCCTTCAGAGACGAAACCTCTTATACCAATCCCGGGTAGATTTTTCAGGGTGTCTACCTTTGGAAGATCCTTAGCATAGACACGTATATTCAACGTACCTGGATAAGGTTCAAAAAATAGTTTTTCCTTTATTTGGTTGTAATACCCATCCTTCATTATGTAATATTTGCCCTCTCCAAGTCCACTTACAACCTCGCCGTTAATTTCAAGATATTCGCTGAACTCAAATATGCGTTGATAATCCATAAACTCCTTCTTGAGTAAATCCATACCCCTAGACGTTATTTTCACCGAGATTCTCCTTCCAAATCTCTGTTCCTCTATAAGGCCAAGATTCAAAAGATTATAAAGCTTCCTAGAGGCACTCTGCTGACTCATTTCCATATCCTCTCCCAACGCGGTAGTGGTAATATCTATGTAATCTCTGCCTGCACCTTTCAAGGCAAGAAGTTTGAGAATTTGGATAAGTCCGCTATTAATCATCATACATCACCAAGTGATTCTGCTTCATATAAATTACTCCAATACCTTCTCTATGGAGGGCAGTAATAAAGGCACGATCATTGGTTAGCACCATGCCATTTAATTTTTTTGCAGCCTCCATGACACCCTTATCACCCAGTGATTCGACTTTCACCACAGAATACTTCGCTGCCAGTTGTAGTGCTGCCTTTGCCTCATGTCTTCTGTGTGAAATCCTTTTCAGTTCTCCTAAAACACAGGAAGGTACATAAATCTCAAATTTTCCCAGTAACCTCTCAAGTTCGAGATCAAGGTTAATACGATGCTGAAATGGCATCATAAGCGCGTTTGAATCAACCACCACACGCATTTCAATCCACTTTGGTTCCAAAGGCTACATTTTTCTTTATCTTTATTATCTTCACCTTAGCCTTCTCTCCTTTCTTAGTACCAGGCACGTAGACCGTGTAATCCCCATACTTGGATATTCCGTCTCCATCTCTGCTCATATCCACAATATCCATATTGTAAACCTTTCCCTCCTCAAGAACCATTCTTCCAAGCCTAACATCAATTTTTGCGTGAACCGGTCTTATGGCACCGCAGGCCTTGCATACGAGAATCTCAACACGTCCCTCTTTACGAAGTTCAGTATCCGGGGAGCCACATTCGTAACAGATGACATAGGTGCGTACATAGTTCTCAATTCTGTTCTGGATAAGCGATGGAGAGATGCGCCCTTTTAAAACAAGCCTTCTTTCCTGAATATTTCCGGCGGTTCCCAATTCTCGCATTAGATATTTGTATACGTGAACCGGATCTCTATCAATTCTTTTCACAATGTCCATAAAATTGCGAATTATGGTGTTCTTACCCTCATGAATGACTTCTGCTTTAGGAATTTCGAATCTCTCCCGAGTTGAAATCTTCTCAGGAAGATTCTCTCGGACTCGTTGAAGGAGTGTATTGTAATCATAAAGATCAGTCATCTTAATCACCTTGGTTGGCAAATAGGTGCATATTTAAAAAACTTTTGATTTAAGCGTATCCATTTTCATAAACCCTTAAATATAAGGGAGAAATAATTGCTATCATGGAGTACAGAATAATAGCGGAGACATACAGCAAGATTGAATCCACGAGCAAGAGACTGGAGATGACAGATTTGTTAGTAGAACTTTTTAATCAGACCCCTCCGGAAAGTATCGATAAGGTAATTTATCTTACTCAGGGGAAACTGTATCCCGATTATATGGGGGTGGAACTGGGAATAGCGGAGAAACTTGCCATAAAAGCCATATCCAAGGCCACAGGAATAAACGAGGGAAAAATTGGAGAGATGCTAAAAGAGCATGGTGACCTTGGCTTGGTTGCCCAAGAAACCATAAAAAAGAAAAGACAAACCACGCTGTTCTCTTTTGAAGAGAGACAACGACTTACTGTAGAGAAGGTATATGAGAATTTTGACAGGATTGCAAGGGCTGAGGGGGGAGGGAGCCAGGAGAAGAAAATGCAGTATCTGGCGGAACTGCTTAACCTTGCCACACCACTGGAGGCAAGGTATATAATACGTACCGTCGAGGGAAAATTAAGACTGGGTATAGCGGATATGACTATATTGGATGCGCTTTCCATAGCGTATGGTGGAAGTAAAGAGTTGAGGAGCGAGGTGGAGAGGGCATACAATATTCACCCGGATCTGGGTTATATAGCAAAGAGACTGGCCACTGAGGGGATAGAGGGTGTTAGAAGCATAAAAATTTCCCTGGGAATACCTATTCGTGCAATGCTGGCTGAAAGATTGCCTTCCCTAGAGGATATCTTGGCAAAGATGGGTGGTAAGGCAGCCTTCGAATACAAATATGATGGAATGCGCATACAGGCACATGTGGGTGAACGCATCTGGCTATACTCCAGAAGGCTTGAAAACCTTACTGATCAGTTTCCAGATGTGAGAGATGCAATTAAGAGTGCTTTTAAGGGCAAAGAGGCAATTTTTGATGGTGAGGCTGTGCCCGTGGATGTGAATACCGGTGAACTTCTGCCATTTCAGGTGGTATCTCATAGACGCGGCAGAAAATATGGTATTGAAAAAGCCATTGAAGAATATCCGGTGGTACTTTTTCTCTTTGATATTCTATATTTAGACGGGGAGGATTTGACAGGAAAGACGTATCCCGAAAGAAGAAAAATCCTGGAGGAAGTTATAGAGCCCTCTGAGCAAGTAAAATTTGCCATACGGCTAATATCATCGGATATTGAGAAAATTAAAATGTTTTTCAACAAAGCCATAGAGGATGGATGTGAGGGGCTTGTGGCCAAAAACATAGGTGAGGGAAGTATATACCGAGCAGGAGCCAGAGAGTTTCTCTGGATAAAATACAAGCGAGATTATAAGGTTGAAATAGGAGATACTGTGGATCTGGTGGTCATAGGTGCCTTTGCAGGCAAGGGCAAAAGACGTGGCACTTATGGAGCATTGTTAATGGCTGCCTACAATCCAGATAAGGATAGATTCGAGACTGTATGTAAACTTGGAAGTGGATTCACAGATGAGCAACTTGCATATCTTCCAAGAAAATTCGAAGATTTGCGCATAGAAAGGGTACATCCCCGGGTATGGAGTAAAATCGATGCGGATTACTGGTTTGTGCCAAAGGTTGTGCTTGAACTCATAGGTGCAGAAATCACACTTAGCCCAACACATACATGTGCTAGGGATGTGATAGAAAAAGGAAGTGGATTGGCAATTCGTTTCCCGCGATTTACAGGAAAATGGAGAGATGATAAAAGTCCTGAGGAAGCTACCACAACCAAAGAACTTGTGGAAATGTACAGAAATCAGATAAAAAAGATAGGATGAGAGTTATTTTAGTTCCCTGTAAGTTATCACCAGTGTGCCTATTACTGCAGATACAAGAAAATATCCAATCATTATCCCTATTCCCATGTAGAGAGGTGCATTGAAAACCGTGATAGACATTCCATTGCCATGTAACTGCTGGATATGTGGGGGGTATGGGTTTTTAAGTATATTCTCGATAACTGAAGCAGCATAGGTTATACTGAACCACGGTTCAACCCCGGTAAACATTGCTATGGAATTTACAATTCCAAACACAAAGAAATAGAGTATGGCAACAATTGTTATGGATACCGCTGCGTTTCTGAAAAACGAGGAAAACATATAGGTGAATGCTAGAATTGTCACAAGATAGAGCAATGAAAGGCCCAGGGAGTAGTATGCCTCTATCCCAACACTTCCCTTAACCATGTAAGTGTCTCCCAGTGCGATACCCCAGTAGAGAAGCAATGCTATGAGCGATGCCAGCAGTGATGCAAAGAATTTACCCCAGAAAATGCTCCACCTCTTTATTGGGTTTGGGAATAAGAAGTATCCTGTTTTCTTGCCATACTCGCTTGATATGGCATCACCTCCGAAGAACAGGGCAGCAAGGGTCACCAGAAATGCAACAAACATTGCCCAGTTCTCAATATACTCATTTGATGTGAGATACTCTGCATTGACAAATTTCCATATAACCACCAAGAATATGAGGGATATTACCACGGTTATAGCCAGGAGTACATAGAGTCTTTTGGAGCGTAGGTAATTAAGAAACCAATATTTAGATATTGTAAACATCTGAGACGCGCTGCTTTTTTCATTCATTATTATCACCTCCTATCAACTTCACATATGCTTCCTCAAGCGCTAGGGACTCGCTCTGAAAACTTATCACCTTGTATCCCTGCTTTATTAATGTGCTCAGGATTTCATACTGTTTCTCTGCACCCCCTGAAAAAGAAATACGGAGTTTGTAAGATGAAATGCCCGTAACAGCCCGTATGTTATCTATCTTCTCAATCTCCCTTATATCTTTCACAGGGCTTAGAAATTCCACCACCACGCTCTGACTGGAAAATTCCTTTCCTATATTATCTATGGAATCGTAAAGTATGAGCCGCCCTCGATTAATCATTGCAACCTCGTCGCATACATAGGTAACCTCAGGCAGAAGATGGGAGGACATGAAAATAAGTATCCCCTCTTTTTTGAGTTCCTTGATTATTTCCCTTATCTCTTTCATTCCCTGAGGATCCATGCCCGTTGTTGGCTCATCAAGTATCAGAATAGATGGATTTGTCACCATCGCCGAGGCAAGAGATAGTCTCTGGAGCATTCCCTTGGAAAATTTTCCAACCTTTTTATCTCGCCACTCATAGAGTCGAACTTTTTTTAGAGATTCCTTTATGTCCTTCTTTGGGACTCCACGAATCTCGCATACTATGGAGAGAATCTCCATGGGTGTAAGATAAGGGTAAAAATTTGGTGTCTCTATAAGAGCACCAACATCTCCCAGTGCTTTCTTAGGTTCCCTTTTTACATCATAACCATTTATAATTGCATCTCCACTGGTAGGACGTAACAGATTTGTGAAAAGTTTTAGTGTTGTGGTTTTTCCTGCTCCATTGGGTCCCAGATAACCTATGCATTTAGAGCCCTCGACTCTGAGATTCAGATTTCTGAGAGCGTAAAAATTAGCATATTTCTTTGTGAGATTCACTGCCTCAACGTACATTGTTTATCTCCTCCTTTTTTCTTTCCCTGAGTGCCATGATAATTCCCACGATTACCACTATGATGCCTATCAAACACACTCCACCGCTTGCCAGAATCTGAGTTCCAAAGGATAACAGTGAGTTTTGAGTCTCAAATACCACAGCAACCTCAGCGGTATCATTGCCGGGATTCTCTATTTCCAGAGTATAGTTGCCATTCAGGTTACTTAAAAGTTCGCTAACTTGGGTTACATTCTCTCCATGAATCACAATACCACTGGAATTCATAAGTCTGTAACTCATTTTGCTGCTTGAGTGCATTACCAGAGTGTAGTTACCCTCGTTGAAATTATAGTACAAATCTTTTGTTTGGTGCGGTTCCACGCTTATTTTCTTCGCTATATTTCCCATGTTGCCTGCAGATATGGCAAATATACCTACTGCTGCCACTATAAGCACCACTCCCACGAGCAGCACTACGATTCCTTTCTTCATCTTTTTTCACCTCCTTTTTTCTCGTTTTTCCATCTGTAAATTATATAGACTATGGGTGCAACTGCACCCAGAAAAGAAAAAGAAATGAGGTATGTGACTGTCATCGTACCTCCGCCTATCTCTCCCAGATTGTAGAAATAAATCCACATGAAGCCCCCTATAAAAACAAGAAATACCATATCCAAGGCCAGAATCGCAGACTTGAATACCGTGTCCCGACCTATCTTCATGCCTCCAGAGTGAAGAAGCACGGGATATCTCTTTCCCAGATAAATCAGGAAGTAACTCATTGCGAGATACCCCAGAGCGAAGAGGGAATAGGTCAGATAAAAATCTCCTTTGTTGGACCATCCATCGGGATTCCCAGAGGCATCAAAGTGCACCGCGATATTGTTTGGCATCACAGGATATGCAAGGAGTATTATGACAATAAGAACAAGGAATAGGATTACTCCAAGGTATTTCCATATAAATGTTGCTTCTAATGGCTTTACAGGTTTCACAGGTCCATGGATTTCTATTCTCTCCTCCTCAAGTCTATGGGATGCATAGATTGTTCCCACAACCGCTATGGCCACAAGAGGCAAAATGAGAGATACCACATAGTAACCGAGATTGTTCTCCCAGAGTGGAGTAAGAGAGAGAAGAATTAGAGCATGTATGGTTATGAGTATCCCGGCAAATCTATTGGTTTTTCTCCATGCCTCTCTGCTGGAGAAGGTATAACCTATTTTAAAGCCAAAATATGGGTTAGGTCTAACTCTCGGTGCCACAAACAACTGCAGCAGGCCTATTACAAGATAGATTACATTGATTACAAAGGGAATCTCACTCATTTTTATCACCTTCCAGTATTTTCTTGGATATTTTACTGAGCAACCGATAATCCCTGAGCAACATATCCAGTACTTTTTTGCCATCTTCAGTGAGCGTATAATACTTCCTGGGAGCGCCTATCTCAGAGGCAGCCCAGAAACTGTGCAGTATCCGGTTTTTGTTAAGATAGCGCAGTACGGGGTACACTGTGGCATCCTTCATCTTAACCATACCTCCACTTTTTTTCTCTATATGCTTTATTATTTCATATCCATATGCCTCACCTAAAGTTTCCACACTCTTTAGAATGAAGAGCGTATATAGCCCTGAACGCAATTCCCTGTTGATTTTTTCTCTTATTTTTTCCATTTTTATCACTCAGGAAATGTACCTAACACTGTTAGGTATGTAATAGTGTTATATAAATTTTTCTTCCTTATTTCTGAAACCCTCTTCAAATAATTGCCTATCTGCCATCTCTACTGATTATTCTTGTGATAACGTTCATACCCATGTCTCCCAGGGACCTCGCAATATATATAACTCCGGCAGCGGTGGGTGTGCTTGCCATAACTCTATTTTTTGCCAAGAAAACCATGAGAAGAGACGTTCTGGTGAGAAAATGACAAGAAAAATGTTAAAATGCCCGAAATGCGGATACGTATTTAAGGCACCATTCTGGGATAGAAAAAAGAATATAGCCTATGGATGGACTTTGCCCAATTGGGGAGTAATCGTATGTCCAAAATGCAAGTATGTTGCACCCAGAAAAGAATTCATGATGGAAGAGGAAGAGAAATGAATTAGATATCTATGTTAAGAACCTCCCTTGCATGCTCTATTATGAACTCTCTGCGCGGCTCCACCTGCTCTCCCATAAGTATTGAAAATAGCCTGTCGGCTTCGGCTGCATCCTCAATCGTGACTTTTACCAGTTTTCTCTTCTCCGGGTTCATTGTTGTCTCCCAGAGTTGCTGCGGATTCATTTCTCCGAGGCCTTTGAATCTCTGAACCATTGCCCGGGGATATCTCTTGAGAATTTCCTCTTTTTCTTCCTCGCTGTAAACGTACAATATATCCTTTCCATGCTGGATGCGGTATAGCGGGGCCTCTGCTATATAAACATGTCCCTTCTCTATTAACTCAGTCATATAACGATAGAAAAAGGTCAGCAGCAGGGTGCGTATATGTGCTCCATCAACATCTGCATCCGTCATTATTATTATCTTGTGATATCTGAGTTTTGAGTAATCAAAATCTTCCTTCACTCCGGTTCCTATCGCGGATATTATCGCCCGAATTTCATTGTTTTTGAATACCTTATCTATTCGCGCTTTTTCTACATTGAGAATTTTGCCACGGAGCGGGAGAATTGCCTGAAAATGCCTGTCACGGGCCTGCTTTGCGGAGCCGCCGGCAGAATCCCCCTCCACTATGAAAAGTTCTGCTCTTTCTGGATTCTCTTCACTGCAATCTGCCAGTTTTCCAGGCAGGTCAAATGATTCAAGATAACTCTTGCGCCGTGCCAGTTCCCGGGCCTTTCTTGCGGCTATCCTAGCCCTTGCAGCCGCCATGGCCTTGACTATTATGCTCTTTGCAGTATCTGGATGCTCCTCAAAGTACTCCTTTAGAACCCTGCTTACTATGGAGAACATTATGCCCTTGACCTCGCTGTTACCTAACTTGGATTTGGTCTGTCCTTCGAACTGAGGATTTGGGTGCTTTACATGCAGCACAGCCGTTAAGCCCTCCCGCACATCCTCACCCTGAAGTGTGATATCCTTCAGCAATCCACGATCCTTGCCATAATCGTTAATAACTTTGGTTAATGCCCCCCGAAATCCGCTCACATGAGTCCCCCCCTCAGTGGTGTGGATCGTATTCACAAAGGCGAGCAGGTTTTCCGCAGTGCTGTCATTGTACTGTACTGCAAATTCGATAATTACTCCATTTTCCTCGCCTTTTCCGTAAATCACATCCCGATGCAGGGGATTGTAACCCTCGTTCAGGTATCTTACAAATTCCACTATGCCTCCATCGTACCTGAACCTCTCTTTCATATTATTTCTGCGGTCTTCCAGTTCAATTTCCACACCGCTGTTTAAAAACGCTAAATCACGCAGTTTCTTCTTTATTATTCTGTACTTGAACTCTGTAGTTTCAAAAATCTCGGGATCGGGCTTGAACCTAATATACGTGCCCACAGAATATTTGAATTCCTCGCTGTGTCCATCTTCAAACCATCTCACCTTTCCATCTTTCATCTCTCCGGCAACATGCACTTCGCACTTGGGCTTGCCACGGTGATACCATTGAAAATATATCCTTCCATCTTTCTTCACGTATGCCTTCAACCATTCCGAGAGAAAATTAACCACGTGGATACCAACACCATGCAATCCACCTGTCACTTTATAGGCTTTCTTGTCAAACTTGGCCCCGGCATGAAGGATTGTCATAACTATCTCCAGTGCGGGCCTCCCCTTTTCAGGATGCATATCTACAGGAATCCCGCGACCATCATCTTCTACGCTTACACTTCCATCTTTATGGAGTATCACACTTATCCTCCTGCAGAATCCTGCTAAGGCTTCATCAATGCTGTTATCCACCACCTCGTAAACCAGATGATGCAATCCCCGCTCATCTGTGCTTCCTATATACATTCCTGGTCTCTTCCTCACAGCCTGTGAGTCCTCAAGAATCTGAATTGCCTTTGCGTTATACTCTTCCATTTTGTTCACCCAAACTCATGCACTTATATTTTTGCATAATGCAACACTCTATAAAACTCCTTTGGAAAACAATTTTCAGTTCCCAGATCAGTATAAATTTCCATACCTATACCTGCCTACCCAGCATACTCAACCATTAGAAAAAATATTTTAGAGATAAATGCACCATACATCTATCATTTTTCTCTCACGCCTTCTAGATTTTTATATGC
>WALG01000085.1 GCA_015522955.1 DHVE2 group archaeon | reverse complement strand
CCATGCTCCCCTTTCTTGAACTCAGAGGTTCAATTCCATATGGTATCTATATGGGATTAGATCCAGTGGCCGTTTTTATCATCTCGGTTATCGGAAATATGATTCCGGTGCCTATTATTCTCTTATTCCTGGATGACCTGGAAAAATTTCTCCGAAGATATTCAAAACTCTCTGTAATTATGGATAAAATCTTTCAGAGAACTTATAACAAGGCAAAACCTTCAGTTAGGAAATGGGAGTATTTTGCTCTTATACTATTCGTTGCCATTCCATTACCGGGTACCGGAGCATGGACCGGAAGTTTAATTGCATATCTTTTCAAGTTTCACATTAAAAAATCCCTGGTGGCTATATTTGTTGGCGTTCTCATTGCTGGAATTCTGGTTACAATTCTATCGTTCTATGGATTCTTGCTTATCAGGTGACTGGCATCACAGGTCTTTGCCGTGTTCAAGGGTAGTCCTTCTCTACATACAGAAAATGGAATGTTTTGCCGGGTTGCCAGATTTCGCAGAGTTTTAAGAATTTCCATTCTCACTTTCATGGGAGCATATCGGTTACCTCTAATGACTGTGCCTTTTTCATAGTATAAGTAGCGTAGATATTCACATTCTTTCTTGAATACGCCACATACCCTCTTAAAATTATCTGGTTTTGCCTTGTAAACTGAGGAAATTATCTGATCTACATCCAGCGAGGAAAGAGTTTCAATAAGTTCTCTTAATTTTTCGGTATCACTGTTAATACCGGGTATGATAGGGTCAACTCTCACAGCAACCTTTATTTTCCATTCCTTGAGTTCCTCAATTGCCTTTAGTCTCTTCTTGGGTGAGGGCGCAAATGGCTCGAGTTTCTTTGCAACGTTCTCATCCATTGTGGTTATGGTGATGGATACAACTGACTGCATGGTGGAAAGAAGGAAAGCATCCTGAATCACAAGATCCGATTTCGTGAGCAAAAGCACGGGAAAGCGATATCTTTTCAAAAGTTCCAAGGTGCCGTGTGTGAGAAGCAACTTTTTCTCCATTTTTGGATACGGATCGGAGGAATTGCTCATGGAGACCGGCATTTTGGGGGCATGTTTTAAATCTCTCTTCAGATATTTGAGAAAATCTTTCTTGGGTCTCACCCGCCAGGGATCCCTTATATAGGAGGTGATATAACAGTATATGCATCTGTGTTCACATCCCGTATATGGGTCAATGGAGTACTTTGGGGGGCAGGTGCAGAGCGGGAAGTTCCAGGGATCGAAACTATGGAGATACTTCACATCCATTCATTATCATTTTGATATTTAGATGTTATCCCAACTGTTGAAAGGTTTTAAATAGCATACTCTGGTAAATGTAATATGAAGAATCAGGAAAAGACCATGCTATGCGTGACGCTCGCAGGATTGTTCTTTATTCCGGAGTTCTCTTTAATTACTGGTATCCTGTAATAGTGGGTGCAATCTTTGATTGGCTCCCGCTTCCCACCGGGTGGATGAAATCTTCACAAACAAATCCACCAAAGAACCTGATAATTGCGCATATAATAACGACCCTTATAGCATATGCGTTTGCGAGTCTCTGGATAATATCGCCCCATGGAGAGATATCTTCAGTCTCCAGGTTCCTGTTTCTGGAAATATGGTGGATAGCAGTGATTTCAGGAATCTTTATCGAAAAATGATTTATAGAAGTGCATCCAGAATTTTTCCTGCACCATATCTAAGTACATCGGTGGTGGGTAAACCTAATTCCGATTCTATTTTCTCTATTACCTTATCAATCTCTTTCTTATTTAAATTCTCCCCGTTGAGCGATATTGCAGCAACCTTACCTCCGGATACAGGCTCTGCCAGTTTTTCATAAAGTTCTATGTATCTCTCCAGTGATGGCAGTGGAAAATTAGGGTAGTCAAGATGCCATTTTCTGGCTGGGTCATGCACAAGCACTATTTTGCGGGGATATGAGCCGTGGAGAATGGCAAGACTCACGCCGCTATACGCCGGATGCAAAATATCACCTTGACCTTCCACAAATATGATATCTTTTTTCTCAGAGACTTTTTTCACCATATCCTCCAGTACTCCTGCCATAAAATCTCCCGGAATCCGGTCAATAACAGCACCTGCATCACATCCCACCATTATACCGGTTTGACCTGTGGCAACGAAGCCAGCAGAGATGCCCCTTCGCAAAGCCTCTCTATAAAGTTCCACCGCTGTAATCATTTTCCCAACCACGACATCTGTGCCTGCAACGAGTACGCTATTGACGCCCTTTCCGCTACCATCAGCAACTTTCAGGTTCTCTGGAGGTTTGCGAACATCCCATATCTTCGCTCCAGTTTTCTCTGCAATTTTTGAAAACTCCTCATCCTCGCTTAAAAAATCATGCAGGCCTGAAATAACCATTTTTCCTCTATACAAAGTTTCCTTTATCTCTTCTCTCCATTCTTGAGGTAATTTACCACCTATAGGTGCAGTACCTATTATGAGTGCATCAAAATCCTTCTTTATTTCCCATATACTGGCAAAGATGGGAACTCTCCTTTTTCCCGGGAATATCTCGGAAGCATCTTTTCCTGCAAATTGCCTATCTATTATTCCCACAATCTCATGGGGTGAGTAAAAATATACTCCCCGAGCGGTTTTTCCACCCGGGCTGAGAAGTGACTCATGAGCAAGTATAACAATTTTCATGGATGTGTGGAATTGCGTTCGAATATTTAATCTTTAATCCTCTATTTTTGTAATTTTTCTTATTTCTTGCTCTGGGAAAAATATTAATTGTTTTCCGTGCTTATCATCCTATGAAATGGGAAGTGAAAATAAGCATTGTGCTCGTAGTCACCTCAGTGATCTTCTACGTTATAAATTATCTGACCTTTCATGACACCACCTTTATAGAGAAATACATTCTTGTGCAGTTAGGATTTTTACCCATCTCGGTACTCCTTGTTACTGTAGTACTCAACACACTCATAGCGAGAAGGGAAAGAAGAGAAAAACTGCAAAAACTTAACATTGTTATAGGCTCATTCTTCGCCGAGGTGGGAAAGGATCTTCTTAGATATCTCTCCAAATACGATGAGGAAATCAATGAAATAGTGGAAGACCTGCTTCAAATGGAGAATTTTGGTGATGAAGATTTTGAACGTTTGAAAAGAAGATTAAAGAAGCATAGATATCCAATAAATGCGAAGAAGGTAAATCTTCATGCCCTTCGCAAGTATCTAATAGAAAATAAGGAGTTCATGGTTAATTTGCTGGATAATCCTGTGCTTATAGAGCATGAGACGTTCACGGACCTGTTATGGAATCTTCTACATCTTACAGAGGAACTGAAGATAAGGTTGGGATTTGAAGCACTTGAAGATAATGATTTTAATCAGTTGAAAGAGGATATGAAGAGAGTATACTCTCTACTTACCTATGAATGGGTTAATTATGTTCACTATCTCCGGATTGCCTACCCCCACAT
>WALG01000084.1 GCA_015522955.1 DHVE2 group archaeon | reverse complement strand
CATTGCGAAGGTTTCGCGCCTGCTGCGCCCCGTAGGGCCTGGACTCGTGTCTCAGAGTCCATCTCCGGGCTTCCCCTCTCAGGGCCCGTACCCGTCGCAGGCTTGGTGGTCCTTTACACCACCAACTACCTGATAGGTCGCAGACCCATCCTCGGGCGCCGGAGCTTTCGACCTCAGGACCTTCCAGTACCCGAGACCTATGGGGTATTAGCCTCAGTTTCCCGAGGTTATCCCCCACCCGAGGGTAGGTTGCCCACGTGTTACTGAGCCGTCCGCCGGTGCTCCCGAAGGAGCCCCTTAACTCGCATGGCTTAGTCGGAGCCCGATAGCAGTGGCCTCCGGCAGGATCAACCGGAGTTGATCTGCCTAACGCTTGGAGAGTAACGACGGCAGACCGCAGTCTGCACATCTATCGAGCGTCGGATTTGAGAGGACCTTCCTATTCAGGGAAGTTTTTCTCAAATCCCCATAACAATGTAAGCAGCCATGGAACCCAGACGTTCATCTCTCACATCTGGCGCCTTATTGGCTGCCCTGCAAAGCCCTTAATGAGCAACGCATATATATTCCTTTCGCCTGTGTTATATGTTCGCATGCTCTATCTCCTATTTATTCTTTTTCTGGAAAATTACCTGCTCTCAGGAAACCAAGTTTGTTGCAAATCTTTTTGCCTACCTTCTCTCCGAAAACTTTTCTGAGCCTTGGCAACATCGCCTTCCTTCATATCTATTGTATCTTCGGTTAAGAGAAATTCTTCAAGATAAATCTCAAGCCCGTGAGGGTTTTTGTGAAGGTTGAAAGTTCAAATCAGATGCAAGATTGTTAAGGTGGCGTTAGTGTGTTAAGCACCCTTATTTTTTCCTATGAACACTTGTTTCATCTCATTTTTGAACATTTTGTAATTGATTATAAAGTGAATTACTATGAGCACAGCCATGATAAACCCTGTTACCGTATGTAGCATTTCTAATTTTGATAAATTAAAACCAAAGAAACTCCATCCCGTTCCTCTCGCAATCCTACCAGAGGGAGCAAAGTATAACCCAATACCTGTAAAAATAGCTATGATTGAAATAATCAAAAGTAAAGATGATAAGATCCCTCTAATTTTCACTATGTTTTTACTTGTAATCAGCTTTTTATCATCTCTCATTTTTTCACCTCTTATTTTTCAAAGCAATATTACCTAACTTCACTACGGGATATGCGCTTGAGAATAAAAATATTGCTTCGAGAGAGCGATACGAGTTAATTGACAAGATAATGGAAGAGATGAAGACCCGCAAATACTCATACAGGATGGGAAAAGCATATTTTAGGAGGCCATGGCTATTTTATTTTCAATAGTAGCCAGGACCTCACAGTTGCCTGAGCAATAAACATCTTAAATCCACACAGATTTACACACGTGTGACAAAATAGGGACTAAAGAAACTCTCCGAATTGCTATAGCCCGAAAAACTTTATCAACGCTACTGCATATCCCCGCACATGGATGAACTTCGCGAGATCATTCTCAAGTATGCGCTCCAGAATGCAATACTTCACAATGGGAAAGCTAATTATAAGGCAGTGATGGGTAAGATAATGGCAGAGAATCCTGCATTGCGAAGTCGGGCAAAGGAATTGATAGGTGAGGTAAAGAAAATTGTTGAGGGGATAAATTCTCTAAGCCTCGAGCAGCAGCGCAGGAAATTGGAAGAAATTGCTCCCGAACTTCTGGAGAAAAAGAAGAAGGAGGAGAGGAAAGAACTTGAGGATCTCCCTGAGGTGCGCGGCGAGGTAAGGATGCGCCTTGCACCGAGTCCATCGGGTCCCATGCATCTTGGCCAGTCGCGCATGGCGATTTTGAACGATGAGTATGTGAAAAGATACGGAGGTAAATTATTTCTCAGAATAGAGGATACAAATCCCCATAATATTTTGCCAGAGGCCTATAATATGATACCTGAGGATCTAGAATGGCTTGGGGTTAAGGTTCATGAGATTGTGATACAGAGTGATAGGTTCGAAATCTATTATGATTATGCAAGAAAATTGCTTGATATGGGTAAAGCGTACATAACCACAGTGCCCGCTGAGAAATGGAGAAGATTGAAAAATGAGGGAAAACCTACGGAGGATCGTGAATTACCTCCAGAGGAACAACTTGAGAGATGGGATAAGATGCTTGCGGGGGAGTATGATGAGGGTGAAGCGGTTTATGTGGTAAAAACTGATTTACACCATCCAAATCCTGCTATTAGGGACTGGGCGGCATTTCGCATAATAAAAGATGTTGAGCATCCCCGCCTGGGGAATAAATACATAGTGTATCCCCTTATGAATTTCTCTGTGGCTGTGGATGACCACGAGTTGCGATTAACACATGTGCTTCGGGGCAAGGATCATCTCAATAATACTTACAGGCAAATGTACTTGTATGATTATTTTGGCTGGAAGAAACCTGTTTACATTCATTACGGCTGGGTGACCATGAGAGACACGATTCTGAAAACCTCTGTGATTAAGGAGGGAATAAAGAAAGGTATATATTCCGGATGGGATGACCCACGATTAGGTACTCTCCGCGCTCTAGCCAGGCGTGGTATAAGACCCGAGGCCATAAGGAAGTACTGGATACAGGTGGGGCTTAAAGAGGTGGATATTGAATTCTCTTGGGACACGCTGTATGCTTATAATCGAGACATTGTAGAGTCTATAGCCAAGAGGTACTTTTTTGTCTGGGATCCCATTGAGGTTGGGATAAGAGGCGTGGAGAAAATACACGGAAGAGCGCCACTTCATCCTAATTTAGATATGGGCTTTCGAGAATACAATCTTTCTAGTCCCATACGAATCTTCATAACCTCTGGGGATTGGGAAAAGATAGAAGAGGGCGAGATGTTTCGCCTTAAAGATTTATGCAATGTAGTTAAAAGAGATGGGTATTTGGAGTACGTGGGCAACGATTTGAGTGTGGTAAAGAGCGGTGCCAAGATAATACACTGGGTTCCGCATAAATCTCTAGGATGCAAGGTTTATATGCCTGATGGAACCATAAAATCGGGTTATGTTGAAGAGCATGTCAAGAATAGCGTAGGCAAGATAGTACAATTCGAGAGATTCGGCTTTACAAAAATATACCTGGAGAATGGAGAAATAGTGGGTTATTTTGCCCACAGATAAATCACGAGATGTTCACGTAAGAGGGGAACTTCTTCAAAAGAATTACATCACCAACAGCCTTAACCCAGCGATAGGGTACAACAACGGGCACACCTTCCTCAACAAGAAGTGGATTGGTTTTTTCCACATACAGGCCATAAATAATCTGCTCATTCACATCAAGGAGCACATCCTTTATGGTACCAAGAAGATAACCCTTATCTGTATATATTTCGAGACCTATAAGTTCAGTTGCCTCCGTCATCATTTTAATCCCCAAGGAGTATTATCTTGCTATTATTTAAATCTTCTTCTCAATAAAAAAGTATCCTGAGAAAATATATATTCAGGTATCCCTGTATCCCCACCATGAACATGGAGGAAGGAAAACTGAAACTTGAGTGGGCCAGAGAGCATATGCCCGTATTAAAGGAGGTGCGTCATAGATTTATGCAGGAAAAGCCCTTTGATGAGGTGAAGATTGGTATGGCTCTTCACGTGGAAGCAAAGACTGGAGTGCTGGCGATGACCCTTGCCGAGGGTGGCGCAAAGGTTAGACTTGCCTCCTGTAATCCTCTCAGTACAGATGATGACGTAGTAGCAGCGTTGCGCGATGCAGGCATGGAGGTTTATGCCAGAAAATGGGAGAGTCGTGAGGAATACTACGAGAATCTTTATCAAGTGCTTGAAATGAAACCCGATATAATCATAGATGATGGTGGTGACCTCACAACATTGCTGCACACGGAGTATCGAGATATGGAGGTCTGGGGTGGTAATGAGGAAACCACAACCGGGGTGATAAGGCTCAGAAATATGGAGCGCCGTGGCATTTTGCGATTTCCCATGTTTGATGTGAATGATGCAAAAATGAAGCATCTCTTTGATAATCGTTATGGCACGGGACAGAGCACACTCGATGGAATAATGACCGCCACAAATCTTGTAATTGCAGGAAAAACTGTAGTGGTCGCCGGTTACGGGTGGTGTGGACGTGGAATAGCGATGCGGATGCGTGGTATGGGTGCGGACGTGATAGTTACAGAGATAGACCCTGTGAAGGCCATAGAGGCTCGCATGGATGGATTTCGCGTTATGAAAATGCTTGACGCCATGGTCCAAGCGGATTTTGTGGTGACTGCCACCGGAATGAAGGATGTGATTCGTGAGGAGCATTTTCTCGTGGCAAAGGATGGCTGCATATTTGCCAATGCAGGGCATTTTGACAATGAAGTTTCTAGAGAAGACCTTGAGAAAATAGCGGAATCAAAGAGAAAAGTTAGAAGATATGTGGATGAATATGTGGTGAATGGCAAAAAACTCTATCTTCTGGGAGAGGGAAGATTAATAAATCTCGCAGCGGGACAGGGACATCCTGCAGAGATTATGGATATGAGTTTTGCGATTCAGGCTTTGACTGCGGAATATATTGCTAAAAATCATGAAACCCTTGAAACTAAGGTCTATCCAGTGCCCAGAGATATAGACGACATGGTGGCACGGCTAAAACTCAAGGCTATGGGAATAGAGATAGATCAACTCAATGAAGTGCAAAAGAAATACGCTGAGGAATGGAAAGAGGGTACATAAAATATGCAAAGGTTAAATATTACCATTAATCCTCCAGAGGCTTGCCCATGGTCTCGGGAATGAGAAGCGTTAGAAAGGCACCCATAAGAAGCATAAGGGTAAACGCAAGAAACGTGGAATACCAGGCAAAATGAATAGCAGCCATTATGCTTGGTATGAGTGGCCCCAGAATTCCGCCTAACCTGCCCATGGTGTTTGCCAGTCCTGTAGCCGTACCACGGATCCTGGTGGGATAATTTTCCGGTGTAAAAGCGTATAGCGCGCCCCAGGCGCCAAGGTTGAAAAAGGAGATTAAGATACTTCCTAGAATCATATGATTGGTGATGAATATATAAGAGCCTACAGCGGTCATGCTTATAAATATGAATAGGATGTATCTTCTACCTATCTTCTCCACGAGATATGCAGAGGTCATATATCCCGGTATCTGGAAGAGATAAGTAAGAAACACAAACTGATAGGATGCAATGAGGGGAAATTTATCTGAGAAAAGTTTGGGAAGCCAAGCGAAGATTCCATAGTACGCAAAAGCCATGGCAAACCATACTGTCCAGAGAGCATAGGTGTGTGGATACTTTATAATCTCTCTCACTTGTACTTTTCTCTTTTTGAAAAGCCTTGACTCCGGCAGTTTAAAACTTAAGGGGATGAGGAAAAGCCAGAGAAATGATGTGAGAAAATAGTATCTCCAGTGTGTACCCAAACGTGGAAGGAGCGCATAAGAAAGCAGCGAAGCGAAAATCCAGCCATATGTCCAGAAACTGTCGAGCAGGACTACGAGTCTTCCCCTTATTTTTGTGGGTGCATTCTCACTCACTATGGTGTTGAGGACAGGCAAGATTATGCCGAACCCGAACCCTGAAAGAAAACGAAGAATGAAGATTGTGAGATAGTTTGGAGCCAGGAACATAAGGCCTGTGGATAGTATATGAATGGGAGTTCCTATTATAATCATTTTCTTTCTACCCAGTTTATCAGAAAAGTAGCCGAAGAGGAAGGAACTTATACACCACCCGATGAGAGTGATGGACATAAGTGCTCCTGCAAGGAGTTCCTCAATATGAAAGAAATCCATTATATTGCCCGTTGTGAACGTAACAATGCCCATATTGTAGGCAACCGAAGCCCAAAACAGGCCGGGAAGTATTACCCTACGATACTGCATATTTGGATATGGCAACTAAGTATATTAGAATAGCGTGAAAAAGGGAAAGTTTTAAATTTTTGAATCATTACAGAACTATGTTTGAGGAAAAACTTAGGGGTGCGAAGGTTGGTTTCACCTTCGATGATGTGCTTCTTGTTCCTGCGCGAAGCCCGGTAGAGCCAAAAGAAATTGAAGTATCCACGTATGTTACCCGCAAGATAAAGGTTCAGGTTCCAATTCTCAGTTCTCCCATGGATACTGTTACAGAGCATCGAATGGCCATTGCCCTTGCAGAACTTGGTGCATTGGGAATTATCCACAGAAATATAACCATTGAAGAGCAAGTGGAAATGGTGCGCCGTGTTAAGAAAGAAGAGAGTCTCATAATAAGGGATCTTCATACAGTTACCCCGGAGACAACTATTGAAGAAGCAGAGCGTATAATGAGAGAGAACAATATCGCAGGTTTACCTGTGGTTAAGGAAGATAAGTTAGTAGGAATACTGACCAATCGCGATATCAGATTTTACAGGGGTGGCAAGATTAAAGTTTCAAAACTAATGACGAAGAATGTTATAACTGCATCTGAGGGAATAAGTTTAGAAGAGGCTATAGAGATTATGCACAAAAACAGGATAGAGAAGTTGCCCATTGTGAGAGATGGAAAACTTGTGGGTCTAATAACCGCTAAGGATATTCTTAAAAGAGAGAAGTATCCTAATGCTTTGAGAGATAAAGAGGGGCGCCTCATGGTCGGTGCTGCGGTGGGTCCCTTTGATGTGGAGAGGGCTAAGAGACTCGCAGATGCGGAGGTGGATGCTATAGTTGTAGACACAGCACATGCACACAATGAGAAAGTTTTGGAGAGTATAAAAACAATCAGAAAAATTGTGGATGTGCAACTTATAGCAGGAAACATAGCAACAAAAGAGGCAGCGGAGGACCTTATTGCAAGAGAGGTAGATGGGCTTCGCGTAGGTATAGGACCGGGTTCCATATGTACCACCAGAATTGTGGCGGGTATAGGTGTACCTCAACTTGAGGCCATAACCCAGACAGCAGATGCGGCCAGAGGACATGGGATACCGGTCATAGCCGATGGTGGGATAAGATACTCAGGAGACATTGTGAAGGCTCTTGCAGCGGGAGCCAATGCAGTTATGCTGGGCTCTCTCCTGGCGGGTACTGAAGAATCACCCGGTAGAGAGATAATAATTGGTGGCAGAAAATTCAAAGTTTACCGTGGGATGGGTTCAGTGGCCGCCTTACAGAAAGGTATCTCGGATAGATATGGAAAACTTGGTAAGGGCAAATTAGTCCCTGAGGGGGTAGAGGCTGCGGTACCTTACAAGGGACGTGTTGAGGAGGTCATATTCCAGTTAGTGGGTGGCCTCAAATCCGGTATGGGATACGTAGGTGCAAGAAATATCGAAGAACTGCATAAACGGGCTAAATTCATTAGAATAACCTCTGCAGGATTGCGAGAGAGCCATCCCCATGACGTAAACATAATAAGTGAAGCACCAAATTATCCCATGAGTTGAAATTTGAGTTAAATTTTTAACCGATTACGTCTTTTTTTATTTATGAAGTATCCAGAAGAGGTTCTAACAAAATCTAAAAAGGGAAAGGTAGAGGTAAGAAATCTTGTAGACCATGGAACATTTGTAAGATATGAGTACCTGAACCCTGAGACGGGAAAGAGAAGTGAGAACAAGGTAAAGATTGTACTTTACAATGGTGAGGATTATGAGGAGTATTTTATAATTCCTCTAAAGCAAGACAACCGTGCGCTGTTATTTAAGGCTGAAAAGAAAGGACCACGCGGTATCTGGGATGGTACTAAGCCTGTGGATTTATTTGAGATGCTAAATGTAAAAGTAGGATAACAAAAATTATACTTCTATATTTCGTAAATTTTTTAACGAAAAAACTTAAATTGGTAGAAGATATCTCGTATCAATGAGAAGAAGAATCCTTATTGCCAAAGTAGGTCTCGACGGACATGACCGAGGCGCAAAAGTTGTTGCCAGAGCGTTAAAAAATGCTGGATTTGAGGTAATATATACTGGAATACGACAGAGTCCTGAACAGGTTGTGGAAACGGCAATTCAAGAGGACGTGGATCTTATAGGACTCAGTTGTCTTTCGGGTGCACACATCCCCTTGTTTTCCAGAGTGATGGAACTTTTGAAAGAGCAAAATGTTGATATTCCCGTGTTTGGTGGGGGCACAATACCTCCGTCAGATGTATCTGCTCTGAAGAGCATGGGTATAAGAGAGGTATTTGGTCCTGGAAGTTCTCTAAAGGATATTGTGGCGAAGGTAAAGGAGATGGTGGCAAAATGATAGAAGAAATGTTGGAAAAAGTGAAAGATGGAGATCGTATTGCTCTGGCAAAACTTATTACCATGATAGAAAAAGATGAGAAAATAAGAAAAGAGGTTGTAAAGAAGATTTTTGCTTGTCCGTTAAAGGCTAAAATTGTGTGCTTTACAGGTCCTCCTGGAGTTGGAAAAAGCACTCTAATTGACCATGTACTCTCCATTCTCACAGAGGAAGGAAATAAGGTAGGCGTAATTCTCTTCGATCCAAGATCTCCCTATACTGGTGGCTCTCTTCTTGGTGATAGAATAAGAATGCAGAGACATGCAACAAATCCAAACGTATTCATTCGCAGTTTGAGTTGTGCAGATAATCCAGAAGGGGTATCAAGAACGGTGAAGGACATAATAAAGGTGATGGCTTTTTCCGGAATGGATTATATTATTGTGGAGACTGTGGGTACGGGGCAAATTGCGGTGGAGGTATCCTATATATGCCATACTACAGTTCTCGTATTGATGCCGAACATGGGCGATGATATTCAGATGATGAAAGCCGGAATACTTGAAACTGCTGATATTTATGTTATAAACAAAGGTGACCTCGAAGGTGCGGAATTAACAGAGGCGTATTTGAGGGATAATGTAGAAAAAAGGAATGGCTGGGAATCTCCGATAATAAGAACTGTAGGGTACAATAGAGCCACGGTACTCCCTCTTGCAGAGAAGATAAAGGAGCATATAAAAAGAGAGAGTTATAGGTACCACCAAAAAATTAAATGCCTTCTGACTACCATGTTCCTTGACTGTGTGAGTAACGAAGCACTTAAGTTTTTAAAAAATGATTGGAAGGAATTTGAGGAGATGATTAAAAATGTGGAGGAATGTAAGATAGATTACTATACCGCCACTGAGAAATTTTTTGAAAAATTTAAAAAGGAGGTGCTCTCAAAATGAAGATAAATGGTATAGACCATGTAGCCATAGCAGTGCGTAATCTGGAGGAAGGATGCAAGATATGGAAAGATTTGGGATATGAAATTGAATATGAGGTAATTGAGGAGCAAAAAGTACGTGTTGCCATAATTCATACTGGAAAGGAGAGGATAGAGATTCTCGAGCCACTGGGTGAAGATACCCCAATTTCTAATTTTCTAAAAAAACGTGGAGAAGGAATACATCATCTTGCCTTAAATGTAAATAACATTGAGGAGGTTCTACAGTACTTGGAATCTAAAGGATATAAACTCATTGACCGTAAGCCTCGTATTGGTGCAGGAGGTAAGAAGATTGCGTTTGTACATCCCAAAGATGCCAAATTCCTTCTGGAACTTGTGGAGGGATAGATATGGATAAGGATGAAATTATTAAGGCTAGAGAAAAATGGGAGGCGGAAAAACTCAAAAAATTCTTAGAAAAAAGGCCTGAACGAGGCTCTTTTCGCCTAGATTTTGGGGATGAGATATATAGACTATATACTCCTGAGCATCTTCGTGACTGGAATTATTTGGAGAAACTGGGTTTTCCGGGGGATTATCCCTACACCCGGGGTGTATATCCCACAATGTATCGTGGTAAACTATGGACCATGCGACAGTATGCAGGATTTGCAACGGCCGAGGAAACAAACAAGAGGTATAAATATCTCCTTGAACGTGGACAAACAGGGTTAAGCGTGGCGTTTGATTTACCAACACAGATTGGCTATGATTCTGATGACCCCATGGCTCTGGGCGAAGTGGGTAAAGTTGGTGTGGCAATAGACACAATTGAAGATATGCGAATCCTGTTCAATGGAATCCCCTTGGATAAGATAAGCACATCCATGACCATAAACTCAACCGCAGCCATACTCCTGAGCATGTACCAGATTATTGGTGAGGAGCAAGGAGTGGATAGCACGCTTCTTAGGGGTACTATTCAGAACGATATTTTGAAGGAGTATATTGCCCGTGGCACTTATATATTCCCTCCTCAACCATCTATGAGGCTTGTGGCAGATGCCATAATATACTGTGCAGAGCATATACCCAAATGGAATCCCATAAGTATCTCAGGCTATCACATAAGGGAAGCGGGGAGCACATCTGTGCAGGAAATAGCATTTACCATAGGTGATGGCATAGAATATGTGAAATGGATAACCAAAAGGGGTGTGGATGTGGATAAATTTGCACCTCGATTGTCGTTTTTCTTTGCGGCGCATAACAATTTCTTTGAGGAAATTGCTAAACTAAGGGCTGCGAGAAGACTCTGGGCGAAAATTATGAAGGAGAGATTTGGTGCGAAGAATCCCCGGTCATGGATGTTAAGGTTTCATACACAAACTGGTGGCTCTACACTTACGGCGCAGCAGCCGCTTAATAACATAATAAGGGTCACGATTCAGGCGCTTGCAGCGGTTTTAGGGGGTACACAGAGTCTTCATACAAACTCCTATGACGAGGCTCTTGCCCTTCCAACCGAGAAATCGGTGGAAATCGCTCTTAGAACACAGCAGATAATTGCATATGAAAGTGGAATAGTGGATACTATAGACCCGCTTGGTGGAAGTTACTATGTGGAGTGGCTTACCGATAGAATTGAGGAGGAGGCTATTAAGTACTTGGATAAAATAGATGCCATGGGAGGTATGACTCGGGCAATAGAAAGTGGATATATACAAAAGGAAATCGCAGATTCGGCTTATAAGATACAGATGAAAATAGAAAATGGCGAGCGCGTGGTAGTGGGTGTGAATAAATTTGTGGATGAGAACGAAAAACTCAATATAGAATTAATGAAAGTTGATGAGGCAGTTGCCCAGAGACAGATAAAAAGATTAAAGCATATAAGAAAAATGCGGGATGCCCGGAAGGTCGAGGAATCTCTCGATGCGCTTAAGCGTGTGGCCGAAAAGGAAGAGGGTAACGAGAATAATATGGTTCCCTATATATACAGGTGTGTAAAGAACTATGCAACGTTGGGAGAGATAGTTGCAGCACTTAAAGAGATATTTGGGGAGTATCGTGCCCCTACGGTGATATAATGCACGAGCATAAGTATAATATAGGGGTGTGGCCTTACTATTGCCGAAATTCGTTATGGCAATCGCCGTATGTGAGGGATGCATATGCTTGAAGAAAAAAGAAAAAAAGCGTTTCAAGGCGGTGGTGAAGAGAGAATAAAGAAACAGCATGAGAAAGGCAAACTTACCGCAAGAGAGAGAATTGAGAAACTCTTGGACCCTGGCACCTTTATGGAGATAGGCATGTTTGCGCAATCTAGGGCCACGGAGTTTGGAATGGATAAAAAAAGGTATTTGGGTGACGGAGTGGTCACCGGATATGGAACCATAAATGGCAGATTAGTATTTGTGTACGCCCAGGATTTCACTGTACTTGGAGGCTCGTTGGGTGAGACCCACGCCGAGAAGATATGCAGAATTATGGATTTAGCCATGGAAAATGGTGCTCCTGTTATAGGTCTTAATGACTCTGGAGGTGCAAGGATTCAGGAAGGTGTAGATTCCCTTAAGGGATATGGAGAAATATTCTTTCGTAACACTATTGCCAGTGGGGTGATACCCCAGATATCTGTTATAATGGGTCCATGTGCCGGTGGAGCCGTATATTCTCCCGCCATAATGGATTTTGTTATTATGGTGGATAAAACAGCGCATATGTTCATTACAGGTCCCCAGGTAATAAAGGCAGTTACAGGCGAAGAGATAGATTTTGAAAGCCTTGGTGGAGCCATGGTTCATAATCAAAGGAGCGGTAATGCACATCTAATAGCGAGAAACGATGAGGAGGCACTGAACCTCGTTAAGATACTTCTAAGTTATATACCTTCAAATAACATGGAGGACCCACCGGAGATACCCGCAAACGATCCTCCAGACCGTATGGATTATTCCCTGGATACCGTTGTACCTCAGGACCCCAAGAGAGCCTATGATGTGAGAGATGTAATAACACGAGTAATGGATAAGGGCACGTTTTTCGAGTTACATCCATATTTCGCTCCCAACATTGTAATAGGATTTGCAAGGCTGAACGGCAAGAGTGTGGGCATTGTTGCCAACCAACCAAAGGTGCTGGCTGGAGCCCTAGATATCAATGCCAGTGATAAGGCCGCGAGATTTGTAAGATTCTGCGATGCTTTTAATATACCAATAATAACATTCATGGATGTGCCCGGTTATCTTCCCGGTGTAAGTCAGGAGCATGGTGGAATAATAAGGCATGGGGCTAAACTGCTTTATGCGTACAGTGAGGCAACAGTGCCCAAGATAACCGTTATTCTACGCAAAGCCTATGGCGGCTCATACATAGCCATGGGCTCCAAGCATCTACGTGCGGATGTGGTTTATGGATGGCCCACTGCCGAAATCGCTGTGATGGGTCCCGAGGGTGCGGTAAATATAGTTTTTAGAAAAGAGATAAGTGCAGCAGAGAACCCAGAGAAGAGAAGAATGGAACTCGTTAAAGAATATCGTGACAAGTTTGCAAATCCATACGTGGCCGCCTCGCGTCTTTATGTGGATGAGGTAATATATCCGCATGAAACGCGTCCTAGACTTATTCAGGCATTGAATATGCTCGAGAATAAAAAGGAGGAAAGACCCATGAAAAAACATGGAAACATACCTCTGTAGGTGGTGCCATGAAATACGTGGTGCCATTTCTAATAACTGCGATTCTTCTCATGTCCTTTGCATATTCTTCAGGCCAATGTTTCCCTGCCTATTCCCAGTGGCAGTTTAGTTACGAGGCCACCAATGCCACTTTTGAAACTGTAAATGCGGTTACAACCCTCTATGTTGAGAACGGAGTTGCCAAACTTAGCACCTTAACTCTTGAGAATCTCACCAAAGGGTTTAAGGTAATTCTTAACCTTACTGTATCTCTTTCCCCGGAAAGTGTTATGGCTGGATTGAGGGTGTTTGTTAATGATGAGATAATATTTCACAAAATATTTGAGGAAGGTGGTAATTATTCAGTCGAGTTTTTCATGATAAATAATTATCCTGCAGGTAGCAATTTTACCTTATCTTTCTATGACATTGGAGGTAAATTGAAGGTGCAAATGCAGCCTCTGAAAATTCAAGTACCCGGAGGGGGTTTATCAGAAGGTTTGCTTCTCACAGGTATTGGTATTACTGTTGTTTTTGCTGTGTTGTCCATTCTGGCTGTAATTATGTATTTTCTCAAACCTGGAATATTAGGAGAAAGGAGGGAGAAAAAAGAAGTAACTGCAGCGAGAAAGGAGAGGCCTGCAGCGATAAGGAAGCCTTTGATAAGAGAGGAAAAAGAGGTGGACGAAGAGATTGTGGCCGCAATAACGGGTGCCCTCTCTCTATATCTGGGAGGTAAGAAATTCAGAATTATAAGTGTGAAGGCGTCTCCCTGGAAATATTATGGAAGATTGAAACAGATGAGGCGATGAAAATGAAAAGAAAGTTTAGAGTAGTGGTTAATGGAAAGGAATATACCGTGGAGATTGAAGAGATAGGTACCACACAGGAAAA
>WALG01000083.1 GCA_015522955.1 DHVE2 group archaeon | reverse complement strand
TAGCGGTGGAGATAATGCCAGACCACATACATTTATTTGTTTCAGCACCGCCGAGATATGCACCATCGCAGATTATAAAGTATTTCAAAGGCATATCTTCAAAGTGGTTGAAAAAGTATTTCCCAGAGTTTGGAGTAAAGGGTTCAGAGGTATGGACACGGGCATATTTTGTATCCACAGCAGGTAATGTTAGTAGTGAGACCATAAAACAGTATATAGAGATGCAATGGGCGAGAGAAAATGAGAAGCGTAATCAAAGTTAAGATATACGCAAGGCGGACAAAAACGCAGTTGTTCAAACAGGCATTAGGCAACAGTAGGTTTGTGTGGAATAAGTTGTTGGAGAAGAACAAAGAGAGATATAAAAAAGAGAAGAAGTTTCTATTCTATCCAGATATGTGCAAGGAGATAACAAAGATGAAGGAAGAATACCCGTTTTTGAAGCAATCTCCTTCTCAAACTCTCCAGCAGATTGCGAGAAAGTTAGACAGAAGTTTAAAAGACGGAATAAAGAGAAAGAAAGGATTTCCGCAGTTCAAGAAAAAGAGCAGATATGATAGCATACTGATATTTCCGCAGGGATTCAAGTTTGAAGGTAGAAAACTCTCCCTTCCAAAGATTGGGTGGGTGAGTATCAAGGACAAAATAACAAAAAAGAAAGAGTGGGAGAGGATAAAAGCGAGCGCTAAACAGGTATGGATTAAGGAAGAAGTGGATGGTTTCTTTGCCTACATAGTGTATGACAGAGAGCCAGAACCAAAAGAAAAGAATGGAGAGGCAGTAGGCATAGATGTAGGAATAAAGAACACGCTAACTATGAGCAACGGGGAAGTAATCTCTCTGAACACGAAGAGAATAATGGCTCTTGTTCGTAAAGCGGAGAAGTTGCAGAGCGTAATAGACAGGAAAAGGGCAATAAACAAAAAGAGAGGGATAAAGAACTCAAAGAGGATTGAAGTGTTGGAAAGAAGGAGAGATAGGATTTTGAAAAAGATTCAGAACATCAAGGTGGATTTCTACTACAAGGTAGCGAACCACATACTCAATAACCACGAGTATGTGGTGGTGGAAGATTTGGATTTGAAGGGGTTAAAGGAAGCGGAAAAAGGGAGCAAAGTAATAAGGAGAAAGGTGAATAAATATCTGCAATACATATCATTGAGCGAGTTTTTCCGCATATTAGAATGGAAAGCGGAATTATACGGGAGAGAGATAATAAGAGTGAATCCAAAGGACACGAGTAAAACCTGTTCCAATTGTGGATATGTTAATCATGAGTTGAAGTTGAGCGATAGAGTATTCAAGTGTCCTGTTTGTGGATTGAAAATGGATAGAGATTTGAATGCGTCAATAAACATACTCAAAAGAGGATTGGAGCGTATTGCTCTCTCGTCGGGACACGGCGAGTATATGCGTGAAATGGTTCTCAATAGAGAACCTATACGCAGAACCCTCGCACTTTAGTGCGGGGAGTATGTCAGGCACATCTTCTGGATCAATATTGTAAGTTTTCTCATCAACATCCACGAAAACCGGCTTTCCTCCAGCTCGAATTATGCTTATAGCACTGGAAATAAAAGAGAAACTCGGAACAATTACCTCTCGATTTTTTATTCCTATCGCTTCCAGTGCAAGAATCAGAGCTTGAGTGCCATTGGTGGTTGCCAGTGCATGTTTCACTCCAACATAAGAGGAGAATTCCTTCTCAAATCTCTTAACCCACTCTCCACTTGATAGATATCCAGAATCCAGAACCTTTTCCACCTCTTTTTTCTCCTCTTCTCCAATCCAGGGTTTTGCAATTGGAATCATTTTATCAACTCTCCGTATTTTTTAAGTTCTGGATACTCTCTTCCGCATTTTGGACATTTGAATTCTTCGTTTAATTTTTCTCCGCATTCGCATACGAATCCCACAAGCTTGGCAGGCACTCCCATTACAAGCCCGTGGGGAGGTACATCTTTAGTTACGACCGCTCCGGCCGCGACCATTGCGTATTCTCCTATTGTCGTTCCGCAAACTATCGTTGCGTTGGCTCCTATACTTGCTCCCCTCTTAACTCTCGTTTGACACAATCTACTCTCGTCCCACAGCCAGGAGCGTGGATGCTTGTCGTTGGTGAATGCCGCCGAAGGACCTATGAAAACATCATCCTCTATCTCCACTCCATGATAAACAGATACATAGTTCCCAATTTTCACCCTCGAACCGATCTTAACATCAAAATCCACATAAACTCCCTTTCCAATGTTGCAGTTCTCTCCTATTACCGCTCCCTCACGAATCTGCGCCTGATGCCAGATTTTCGTGCCTTTTCCTATTTTGGCTTTTTCACTCACTTCCGCAGTTGGATGAACATAGTAATCCATTTTAATCAACCTCCTCTGGCCTTCCAGTTTGAATGGATTTCAAAGCCGCCTGGGCTATCTTTATGGCTTTCAGTCCATCTTCGCCCGTCACCAAAGGTTTTGTTTTGTTCTTGACCGATTCTACAAAATTTTTTAATTCCCTGTAGAGAGGCTCCTCGCGACGGAGATTTACACGGCGAATGTTTGAATCTATTTCTAAATTGTAAGTGTTGAATTCATCAAATTTCAACTGTGATGAGGATATTTCAACCCACTGCTCAATGTAATCCCCTTCAAGATAATAATCTGATGTTGTCATCCACAATCGCCTTATCTTTTTAGGTGTAAGCCAGTTGGTTTCAATATATCCAGTACGTCCGTTCTCGAAGCTTAGAAGAATTGATGCGTGATCTTCGTATTTCTCATGCTTTATTTTTCCTCCCCTCGCGTAGACCTCCACAACTTCACCACAAAGATAGTGGAGAACATCTATATCGTGAACACCTAAATCCATTACAACTCCCACATCCCTTATCCTCCTGGGAAAACCACTGACCCTTTTTGCCCCCACGGTTATCATATCTTTCATAATATTTTTAAAGAATTCCACTATAGGATTGAATCTTTCAATATGTCCGACGGCGAGAATCGTATCGCTGGATTTCGCCATGTCTATGAGTTCATAGCCCTCTTCTGGATTGTGAGTGAATGGCTTTTCAACCAAAACATGCTTACCCTCTTCAATAAGTTTTTTCGCTATGGAGTAATGCGTGCTCGTGGGTGTTGCAACGACGGCCGCGTCAAAATCCAAATCATTAAATTCCTTGGCGTAAGGAACGTTGAATCTGTGTGCCACTTCTAATCCTGAGATTTCATCGACATCCACAACGCCCGCAAGATAACCCATGGTAGAAAGAACCCTCGCATGGTTCTTGCCCATCACACCTGTGCCTATAACTATGACCTTCATCTTCAAATCACCTTTTCTTGGATATTGGAGTTCCACTATTTTTATTTTGCAGTGGTCTTCCCACTCCACAGTATATAAATCCAAAATCACGGGCCTCTTCATCATTTACGAGTCCTCTGCCGTCCACAATTATTTTGGTACGCATTTCCCCTGCGATCTCTTTCAGATTTAGATTTCTGAACTCCTTTGCATCGTTCATTATTACCACAATGTCCATATCCTTGAAATCCTTGCCCCATTTCACACCGTATCTTTCAGCATCCTTCTCGCTGCAAACCGGGTCGTAAACGTAAATGTTATCGGTCCATTCTTTCAACATCTCAATGTACGGAATGCTCGGTGATTTTCTAAACTCGTAAACATCTCCCCTGAAGGTAAGACCCAAAACCAGAATATTGGCTTTTTTAACGGGTATTTCAGCATCGTTGAGGGCTTTAATGGTAAGCTCGAGCATGTGTTTGGGCATGGATTC
>WALG01000082.1 GCA_015522955.1 DHVE2 group archaeon | reverse complement strand
TTTCTCTCTCTACTCTTTATCTATGAAAAAAATCAGAGTCCATAATATCAGGACTCTTGTAACACGTGAACCATCCATAGTGCATGAAAATGATCCTCTTTTGAAGGTGGCAGAGGCAATTGTGGAGGATCCAAAAACCCGTGCAGTCTACGTTTTGGATAAGGATAACAAACTTACAGGCATAATTCCAGTACTGGAACTTGTGCAATATCTCTATGCAGAGTACATTCCCCAGGAATACATACTTTACAGGTTTCCCATTCTTCTCAGTGGCGAGCCAACCGCAGCGGACATTATGCTCCCCCCTGTCTATGTATACGATGAGGATGATATCACTGATGCCTTTGTAAAGATGTTCAAGAACAATCTCAAAGAACTGCCTGTGGTGGATAAAGATATGCATGTAATTGGAGACCTTAACATTCTGGAACTAATACTTGCCTGGATAAAGAGTGTTAAAAATGTTGATTGAACTCGCCCTTGCATTAATACTTGTGAAGATAATGGATGAGATCTTTCTGCGAGAAAAACAGCCAGTAGTAATAGGCGAGATTCTGGTGGGTATAATTTTTTCTATCATAGTTTTCCTAATGCCTGAGGAGGCTATAGTGGGAAATTACACGTTCTCTCTCAATTTTGAGATTTCACATCCTGCATTTGATTTCTTTGCAGAGACGGGAATACTTATGCTTCTTTTTATCTCGGGCATGGAGACGAATCTCTCGGACCTAAAAAAAGCGGGAAAAGGTGGGTTGCTTACCGGTGCGCTCGGTGTAGCACTCACGTTCATCTTCGTCTTTCTCTTTGGTGCATATTTTCTTCATTTTGATATGAAAAGAGCCGCAGTACTCGGAACAATATTCACCGCCACTAGCGTGGGTGTTACTGTGAGAACTATGATGGATATGGGGATTCTTCACAGCAAGGTGGGTAACGTGGTCCTTACCGCTGCTGTGGCCGACGATGTCTTCGGCATAATTCTCATCACTTTAGTTCTGGGAAGCGGAGAGTTTTGGGACCTGGCCATAGGCCTAACGGTATTCTTTGTAGGCATTTATATTCTATCCAAATTCCGGATAATAGAGAAAACCATGGCCATAGCGGACCATTCAATTCACGGACAGTACGGACTTATCACCATATCTCTGGGATTGATGTTCCTTTTCGCATACTTTGCGGATGTTACCCACATTGCCACAATAACAGGTGCATTCTTCGTGGGTCTTTTCATCGGACAATCCACACAGGAAAGAAAAATAATAGGACCTTTGAAAATGATTGCGTATGCCCTGTTCATACCGATATTCTTTGTTAAAGTGGGAACCCTTGTGGATATTAATCTTCTGAAAAATTTCAACATATATCTTTTGAGTTTAATTCCCATAGTCTTCTTAGGCAAAATCCTTGGATGTGCTCTTGGTGCAAAATTAGGTGGTACAACTTCCAAGGAGAGTTGGAGGATAGGTGTGGGTATGGTTCCCGAGATGGAGGTTGCTTTGGTCATTGCAACCTTGGCCTACGGAAGCGGCATATTCGGGATGACACTGGGAAGTCAGATAATAACAATCACAATAGTCTATGTGATATTTTCTTCCCTTACAGTACCCATAATCCTAAAGAGCATGTACAGAGGGGAATACATTGCAAAGGCCTGATTACTCGAGAAGTATTTACAATATTCCCAATACAATTCTTCAGATTTTTGGGATAAGTAGCCCTCAAAGTTTGAGAGACTTTAAAGATGTAAATGTGGATAAGGTTGCACTGATTCTCATTGATGGTATGGGAGAGAATATATACTCCAAATCTGTAGGTTTGCGAGATGCAAATCATTACACTATCACTTCAATTTTTCCAAGCACTACTGCAGCAGCATTGACCACTTTCCTCACAGGACTGAGCCCAAGAGAGCATGGAATTCTGGAATTTAGAATGTACTACGAGATATGTGGTAAAATTATAAAGACCTTGCCTTTTTCTCCTGTAGACTCCTATGAGAATGATTCCCTGATAAAGGAAGAATGCTCTCCAGAGCAGTTGTTTTCTTTGCCTACAATATTTTCCAAACTTCACAATGAGGGGATATCCTCATGCGGACTTCTCAGAGGGGAATACTGGGATACTTTCTACTCAAAATTTTTATTTGATCATGCACGCAGAGTTCCCTATAATTCCATTAAGCACGCATTTAATATTCTTCCAAAATTAGAGGAGGATTTTATATTTCTTTATCTCGATTATCTGGACAACATAGAGCACCACTTTGGACCCTACTCCCCCCAAAGCATACGATTTTTAAATCATATATTAATGGAAATTGAAAATTTTAGAAAAAGAGCAAAAAACAGAACAATTCTTGTAACCGCAGATCATGGGCTCATGCATATTCAAAAAAAGAGATTTATGCAGGTTCCTCATATCACAGATAAAATCGGTGGGAGCCCACGTGATGTCTTTGTATACACTCAGATTAATGAGAAATACGAAGCGATAACCTCACTCCCCAAAACCACTTTGTTACAGGATGATTTGCTTGGCCCAGGAAATGCCCATCCAGCACTACATCTTCGAATACCAGAGCGCGTTTTACTTCCTCCCGAGGGAGAGACTCTGTGGTACCAACCATTTCAAGGTAAAGGATTGCATGGTGGTTTAAGCAAAGATGAGATGCTTGTACCCCTTCTGGTTCTGGAATAAAAATCAGGAGGGAATGGTAACTTTTCCCTCAACAGCACTTGCGGCGGCAGTAACTGGCGAGACAAGATAAAGTTTTCCCGGACCCTGCTTACCTGGATAGTTACGATTTGTGGTGCTAAGGTAAATCTCATCACCTATAAGACCTGCCATTCCTTCCGCACATCCACCACATCCAGGATTTGTTAATACCGCACCTGCCTGAGCGAATATTTCCCAGAGACCTTCTTGTATAACCCGAAGCCACGTTTCTCTGGTAGTGGGTGTAATGGTAAGAGGAACTTTGACCTTCTTGCCTTTTAGAACTTTCGCTGCAGCCAGAAGATCCTCGTATCTCCCATTTGTACAAGAGCCAATAAATGCTCCATCAATCTCCATCCCTTCATATTCACCTACAGGATGTACATTACAGGGATTGGGTGGGGCAGCCATAAGGGGCTCAAGATTTCTCACATCAATATGAATCTCATCCACATACTCTGCATCTTTATCCGCTCTTATTGGCTTGAAATCTATGTTCTTTTCTCTATAGAAGTTTTTAAGTTTTTCATCCATAGGCAAGAAGCCTATTATTCCTCCCATCTCGGTCGTTTGAGAGGCTAGGGTTATACGTCCATCCATGCTCAGAGTCTCAACAGCATGACCGTAATACTCTATGCTCTTCCCCAAAGCACCTGCGGGGCCGAGTTCTCTCATCACCGCAAAAGTTAGATCTCTAGCAACGGTGGGAAATTTATACGCACCCTCAACAATTACCTTCATAGTTGCAGGCACTTCAAACCATGTTTTTCCAGTTTTGAATGCAAAGGCAATATCCTTGTCTCCCATTCCCTGACCAAACACACCAACAGCGCCTAAAATATTATAATGAGAATCCGTGCCCACTGCAGTCATCCCGGGTTGTACCACGCCATGATCAACAAGAACATGAGTTCCTATACCCTGATTTATATCAAATACCTTTATTCCAACTTCCTTGGCAAATTTTCTACAGATGTCTTGAGCCAATGCATATTTCAATGTTTTGGCGGGTACACTAAGGTCGAAAGTGAAAAATGTGCTTTCTGGCTTAGCTACATAATTTCCAGAGAAATGCTTTCTAAGGTGCTTTACAACATTTGGTCCTCCAAACTCTCTGGCTGTGATTATATCCAGTTCAATCCACACTATCTCTCCAGGTTCCACCTTTTGCTCGCTATGCATTTGAAGAATTTTCTCAACAATAGTTGGCATAGTTAAGACTGTCTCTTATACACATCTGAC
>WALG01000081.1 GCA_015522955.1 DHVE2 group archaeon | reverse complement strand
CTTTAATCCTCTCTCGTAGTTTTGAATCTAACTTTTCAAACTCTTTAAGAAATCTCTTGCTGGCATAAATCTCATAACTCATATAAATCTCTCGTATTCTCCTCTACTTATCTGCTCTTCTGATTCCCTTATTTGCTCTACTAAATATTTATCTTCTAATACTTCCAAAGTCTCCAGAATGCTTCTCAGCAATTCCTTTATCTCTTCTGTGTTTTCTTTTACTTCCCTTAGATATTCCATCTCCGCTCTCGCTATGCTCATATCTATTACTATCACCTCCTTATATTTGAAGATTTCTTCACACTTTCTCGCCTCTGAATATATGCGTTGCAATATTTATTGTGATAAAAATAAGTGCTCCAGGTTACAAAGAGTATTCCAAATCCATACGCTGAGAAAAAAATAATTCCAAGAATATCCCCAACATAACGTATTACCAGAATAAGATATCCTATTACGACGATAAAACTCATTACCAAAACATATCTTAATTTATTTCGTGCTCTCAGAGATCTATTAAATTGTTCCTTAGAAAATATAATTTCTCTCCACTTTAAAGTAACCAATACCTGCCACACACCCACTACTATCATAGCTATTAAACCTATAAAAAAGAATGAAAAAAGTATAAATGATGGAAGATTCACCAAGTTAACCACCTCCAAACCATTGATTCCAAAGCTCATCAGGTGTGGGTGCCATATTTGCAATTACTAACGCACCATATATTGTTAATCCAGCCGCTATGAATTCTAAAATCATTCCTCCAATTGAGATACTAATAGTTGCACCACCAGTAGCAACCGAACCTACTGCACCACCTACCTTAGTATAGAAACCTGTAGGAAATAACAAAGATGCTAACATCATCATTGCCAATCCCCAGGCTAATCTCTTAGAAATAGAAGAATTATGGTTATCGCTAATATTCAAAGAATAAAAAGAATCAACCCAAACCATAGAGAAATCACTGAATTGAAATGCGCTTGGGAATGCGATAAACATTATACCGAGGTAGAGATATCCTATCTCAAACTTCAATATGTATGTGCTTAACAAAAACGCAATACTTATAAAAGTTGATAGGTGATTATAAAACTCTTGCAGTAAATCAAGTACCCAATAGATGGATGCATCATTTGATATAGAATCTCTCGCAATTTTCAAGAATAATTTTTGCTTGCATAAGGAATTTATCACAAAATCGGTATTTCCCAATCCCCACATATATAATTCTTTCATCGCTTCTTTAAGTATCGACTCAACATCTTGTAAAATATGGTCTCTTAAAACTGCATAAATATTCTTCACCACCTCCACCGCCTGCTTAACAGCCTCAGTGGTAACGTGCCAGAGCTTGAGGAAAAACTGCACTGTCACATTTATAGCCTGCTCGATAAGATTGGCGAGCGCAATCAACCCACGGTAGATGAAATTCACCACGCTTGTGATTGCACCGCCTATCGCTCCGCTCAATTGATGCCACAAATCTTTTGGCGCTCCTCCAGTCTTGGAGTTCTGTATCTCCTGATAGGGGATGGTTTGCAGTATGTCCGCAGGTAAGTTTGCCGCTTCGGGGGTTATGACCGCGTAGTGCGCGAATTGCTCGTTGCTAAGATTGTGGCAGAGGAGAGAGAAGAGTTGTGAGACCTGCGTGGCGTTGGTGTAGAAGAAGAACATGCCCACAAGATGCGCACTGCTGGAATTCGTCGTTATGGCGCCTAAACTGGCATTTGAGGGTTCTGTGCCCTGAAGATATGAGATATCGTTACTCTGTATCTTCGCGTATAACTGTGAGTTCACGAATATGGCCGCAGGGATAAGTACCACGTTTAATCTTTCATTGATTATCTCCAATCTGTTGTTAATATTCTGACCCACGCTCCAGGTACTGGAACTGTTCACATATAGTACATAGTATTTACCACTATAAAGGTATCCATTTCCACTCCATACAGTATTATTGTAAATCGCCACCGTGTGTACACGCTCCAGCGATTTCAGTTGAAAAGTTGTGTGGAAGTAATATTTATTATTGCTATCTTCGTTTATATACATTACCAGCCCTTTCTTCACAGCGAAACTCGCGTCTCCCTCTGTGAGTTTATTATCTCCCAAATCATTATAAAATGCTGCCGCTTTTACCTCTATCTCTGTGTAAACATCATCCGGAACGTCAAACCAGTAAGTGTAGCCCCACAGGTTCTGGGTATGGTCCTTGTGCTCTGTGTAGTATTTTACACTCTTGCTATCTCCGTTTAGAGTCCATTTTGCATAGAATCCTGCAAATTTCGTGTAATCTGGATGCTCATTCCATACATATTTATCAAGTGTCATCTTCAAAACTAAATTGTGCAACGGGTCAGCATCATTGCTGTCCACATATCCATCTCCATCTGTGTCATTGCTAACCGGATTTGTATGGAAACCATTCTCATCGGGAACGGGTATCCTATAACCATAATCCCAGGACCAGCCATGGACTTCCTCGGAATCCCAAAGACCATCATGGTCGGTATCTACGTCAAGGGGATTGGTTATATAACCACTCTTGCCAAGCACCTCATAGCCATCGCTTAAACCATCACTGTCGGAATCAGAAGTGTGGGGATCTGTGCATTCCACCATAACCACCTTGAAACTCTCCAACCAGCCGCTTCCCCAGATCTCCAGTTTTACAGTAGCACGGGTTTTCGATGCAAGTTGAGAAGTGGAAATATTTGCGGATCCAAAATAGACACCGTTTATGCCAGATTGGTAGTAGAGTTGAGTGTGTTTTAGGAGAATGGCAACATCCGTGGTACCATTGCTCCTGAGACCCCAGATTATCTTTGCATCGTGTATTGCTGAGGTGTCTGGAGTTATATTAAGCGTTATAACAGCATAACCTTCGAAGTATACCCGCCGGGGATATTGGTAAACTTTGGTGTATAACTCGTTGGAATCCGTGAGTCCATCCCCATCGGTATCAGAATTGCGTGGGTCTAAATGCTGTGCATATTCAGCAGAATCATTTAAACCGTCACCATCGCTATCCGGATTGAATGGATCTGAACTTACATGCATGGTGTGATAGGTGCCATTGCTATACCAGTATGTGTCCCATCCCTGCAGTTCCTGATAATCGCTCAATCCATCGCCGTCGCTATCCATATCGCCTAAGTAAACCACCACAAAATTGCCGTTTGGATTTGTAACTCTCGCCCAGATTATGTTTCTCTCCGCATCCGTGCCAGTTTCATTCACAGCCTCTATTTCACCTGATGGAAGGAGCCTGTAAAGTCCTGGATGCCTCGCTTCATCAATCTCATCATCATAGTAGTGCAGCCTTATCTCAGCACGCTGTGGTACATGGGTATCGGTGACATTGATAACGATGGTATCGTTGAGCCACCATGCATAAATCTGGGGTTTGGCACCTGAATTACCAAGATAATCTACAACCACACTGGCACGATTGGCAAAGGTTCCGTTGGTTGTAACACTTACATAATCATAATGGCCCCAGTCAGAGCCGTTAAGGGCAGAGTAAACTAAAGGATTTGAGAACATCTGGTATTCTTCATTGATCTCAGCACCATCGGGAATCATGTCTCCATCGCTATCCCAGTCCAGGGGGTTCTTTATTCCGTCATTGTCTGTATCGTTTTTGTAGCCCATGTATGAGATTTCAAACCAGTCATCCAGGCCATCATGGTCGCTGTCTCTGGAAGATGGATCTGTCCCGTATGTGTAAATTTCCCAGTAATCACCTATGTAATCACCGTCACTATCCCATCTATCGGGATCAGTGCCCATTCGCCTCTCTAATTCATCGGTCAGCGAATCAACATCGCTATCCACACCCACGCTAACCAGGGATATCACGCTCGTGCTGGCCCCCTCATCATCCACCACGGTAAGTTTCACTGTATAAGTTCCAGATTGCCTGTAGATATGGGTAATATTCTTTCCTTCAACTACAGTCCCATCGCCCATGTTCCAGCGATACTCCACAATTCGGTGGGAAAAGGTATCGCTTGCAAACGCTTGAAGTGTGACACTTGTGGCTGGACCATATACCACTAAATTGGATGGTGCATATACAGCAGGTGCAACATTCCTGATGCTCACATTCCTTTTAAAGGTGAAAGAATATCCATCATCGTCGACGACCACAAGTTTGACCGTATAATTGCCAGCAGCATGATAAACATGTTCTACATCTTTTCCATAACCCACGGTTCCGTCTCCGAAATACCAAGTGTATTCGAGGTATGGCAAATCGCTGGGGGTATCCCTCACCTGAGTTACCTTGAATACGGTGGGCGAATCTTCCAGGGTATGATTGAATATGAATTGGGCATAGGGCTGTTTATTGTATATGCATACCCAGGTGAGGTCAAAGCCCATTACTCCTTTTGAGTTTCTTCCAATGAGAAGCACGGGGTATTTACCTGAGAAATGATAGGAATGTTGTATTCTATCTCCCTGGACAATGTTTCCATCACCCAATACCCACCGATAATTCAGATTCTTATCCTGTGAAACAGGGGTAAATATAATGGGCGAATCTTCGTAGCCGCTGAAATTTGCAGGTGCTTCTACATCTGGGGCAAGGAACTCGCCGTCATTGCTCAGAGAAATATTTACAGTACTGCTTGCTCCCTCGTTATCCCTTACCTCAACGGTTATGTTTCCTACATCTTCAGGAGTGGCATTCAGATATGTATCCACAAAATTGGGAAATCCATGGGCTGGATAATCCCTCGTAATTATTTTATTGCCTATATGCCAGAGTACTGTGAGATTGTCAGCCCCACTATCGTAAAGTTTATAATGGAAGCGTATGGTGGGGTTTCCACAATCTCCATTGGAAAAGAAATATTTGTTTAAACTCACATTCCAGTGATAGGTATCAGGATGCACTACATTGAAGGTATGGTGAATCTTTCTCCATGCTCCATTTCCAAAATCAAGGATTATCCATGCTGGATTTGCACCATGATAGGTTGTAGGTTCATAAACCAGTTTAACTTCCCACGTATCTCTAAGAGAAAATGTTATGTTGTATATGGTTGCTTCCTGAGGAGGTCCGGGATGCCTGGTAACATTGAGATGTCCATAAAGTTTGCCATTTCTGTAAAGGTATAGTTCCACAGTGTTTCCCTTTCGACCGGCTATCCTTAGCGTCAGATTTGCGGTAAAGGAGACACCATCCACATCTATAAGAGGTTTAGTATTTTTCACGGTAACCGTTGCATTACCTGTGCTACTTGCATTATCGTTATCTGTCACTCTCACCCATGGATGATATATACCTCCATGCGAGTAAACCTCCATGGCTCTTTTTCCTCGATATCCGTTGCTCCACAGGTATCTCAATCCCTCTGAATCAGAGGATGTATCCTTGCCCTTTGCCTGCATGTAAACGGGAAATCCCTCTTTGGCGGTATAGTTACCCACAGTCACCATGGGAGCGAGGTTTCTTACATTCACAATAATATTCCTGTATGCGTATTTTCCAAACTCATCTGTGACAGTTAAATTCGCCACATATGTGCCCTCCTCACGGTAAGAATGATTCACAATCGCACCTTCCCCGGTGAAACCATCACCAAAGTCCCAGTGATAGGCAATAATCTTTCCATCTGGGTCGTGGGATGACGATGCATCAAATTTTATCAACTCATCCTCCTCTGCGGTAATTTGCTCCTTGTTCACCACGGCAATGGGAGGCAGGTCTCTTACCACAACCCTGGCCACTGCCATATCCATCTTGGCATTTCTTGCCGTGACAAAGAGCGTGATATAATAGATTCCCTCCTTCTGAAAACTGTGATGCACTATCTTCAGGTCCTTTCCCTGAAGCGTAGGAGTTCCATCATGGAATTGCCATGTGTATACCAAATCCCCACCACTGCTGTTGGATGCATCGAAGGTTACATTCTCTCCTGGCGAGACAATAACCTGTGAGGGAACCAGCACGGCATGTGGTGCTTTACCTGTGGCAAATATTCCATATCCGTAGGAGGAAAGAAGTATAACAGATATAACTGCTATAATTTTGTATATCAACGAAATTTTTGAAGATTTTCTCAATTTTTGAATAGCAGACATTACACCACCCATAGATACCTATTCATTTAATATATGTTATATGAAAGAT
>WALG01000080.1 GCA_015522955.1 DHVE2 group archaeon | reverse complement strand
TCCTATAACCTCCCCTATCTGATGCCAATTGTGGATGATGTCATCTTCATAAATAAGGGGAAGATGATACACAGGTACCCTCTACGCAGGGAGTATCTGGTAAAGGTGATGTTCCAAGGGAAATGGCCAGAGAGTGTGGAAACAGAAGAAATATCCAGTAACAAAGCAATCCTGAAAGTCAAACGCGAAAAAATCCCGGAATTGATGATATATACCAGTTATTATTCTGAGGCAGAGGGACATACTCTTACTCTTGTGATCCCCTGTATCCTCGCAATCACCTTTATTTTCACCTTTCTCTATCTCTCAGATAATCCATCGGATTTTCCTGTCGTCCAACTTACGCATGGAGGAGATTGGGAACGATGTTAAATTATTTTGAAATGCTACACACCTTCAATTTTCAGGCGAATCTTTTAAATATTAAATGTCGTTATGGGAGCCAACAAAGATTAGCCAGACGCCAGGGCCAATTTCCAAAGGAAATGCCCGTCAATGCACCCAAAGATAGGTTCTGGGTGCAGAAACGGCGTCACGGCTGATTCGAGGTGAAAGATATGGGAAGTGCGCATCATCCTAGAAGAGGCTCTATGGCCTATTATCCGAGAAAGAGAGTGGCAAGTCCAATACCGCGAATCAGATCCTGGCCTGAGATAGATGACGGTCCCCGCATTCAGGGATTTGCCGGTTACAAGGCTGGAATGACCCATGTGTTTACCACGGACTGGAGGAAACACACAACCACTGCAGGTCAGGAGATATGGACTCCAGTAACTGTGATAGAAGTCCCACCTCTAAAAGTTGCAGGTGTGCGTTTCTATGAGCGCACCATGTATGGGCTTAAAACGACAAGCGAGGTGTGGAGTGAAAACTTGGATAAGGAACTAACTCGTAGGATTCCTGTGCCGAAGGAATATAGCACAGAGAAGGCCCTTAAGAAGATAGAGGGGGATATTGAAGAGGTGCGACTTATTGTGCATACTCAGCCTAAATTGATGAGTGGAGTACCAAAGAAGGCGCCTGATATCATGGAGGTACGTGTTGGTGGGGGAACTGTAGATGAGAGAAAGGAGTATGCTCTTGCTCTTCTTGGAAAGGAGATTAAGTTTTCTGATTTTAAGCATAGTGGTCAGTTTGTTGATGTCATTGGTGTTACTAAGGGTAAGGGTTTTCAGGGCCATGTAAAGAGATTTGGTGTTAAACTTTTAACCCACAAAAACAGTAAGCATCGCAGGATGATAGGTACCCTGGGTCCGTGGCATCCTGACTGGGTTAGGTACAGTGTACCCCAAGGTGGGCAGATGGGTTATCATCAAAGGACTGAATATAATAAAAGGATAATAAAATATGTGGATTTTGTGGAAGAAAATGGGGTTAGAAAACTTGAGATGGATATCACCCCCGATGGAGGATTCCCGCATTATGGAGTGGTTCGAAATCAATATGTACTGATACATGGCTCGGTGCCCGGGCCCGCAAAGAGACTTGTAAGGTTCCGTGACCCTGCCAGACAGATTCTTGAGGATGTGGAAAGTATAGAGATAACCTATGTTTCACTGCAATCCAAGCAGGGGGTGTAATAAATGCGTGTTAATGTTTACACATTGGACGGCGGAGTGAAAAAACATATCAATCTTCCTAAGGTATTTAGTTATCCTTACAGACCGGATCTTATAAGAGAGGCTGTTAGGGTATATCAACTAAACAGAGTTCAGCCCCATGGGGTAGATCCCATGGCGGGAATGCGCCGTGTGGCGGAATCACAGGGACCAGGCCACGGCATATCTAAGATGGTGCCCCGTGTGGGTGAGACTAGAAGAGGTGCAATAATCCCCAGCACTCGAGGTGGAAGAGCAGGGCATCCTCCCACAGTAGAGAAAGTGTGGAAGAGAAAGATGAATCGTAAGATGCGGAGACTTGCCAAGTACAGTGCGTTATCAATGGTATCCAACAAAGTTATGGTGAGAAGACGGGGACATAAATTCAACATGGAACTCACATTGCCCGTGGTGATTGAGGATGAGTTTGAGAAACTTGAAAAAACCAGAGATGTCATCCAGGTGCTTCAGAATGTTGGCGTTTACGAGGATATTATAAGAGCAAGTGAGAAGAGAATCCGTGGTGGTAAAGGTAAGATGCGTGGCCGTCGATACAAGAGAAAGAAAAGTATTCTGTTTGTGATCAAAGATAAGAGCATAGTGGAGAAAAGCCTCCGTAATCTGCCTGGAGTTGATGTTGTGACTCCTAAGGAAATCAATGCTGAGATTCTTGCACCGGGCGCCCATGCCGGAAGATTGACTGTATTTACGGAAAGTGCGATTAATGAGTTGAAGGGGTGGAAAATATGACCTTTGATCCCAATGAAGTTATCATAAAACCCTATGTTACAGAAAAAGCCCTTTTGATGATTGAGAAAGAAAATAAACTCACGTTTATAGTGCGAAGAAATTCAACGAAGGCGCAGATAAAGCATGCTGTTGAAAAGTTATTTGATGTGAAGGTTGAAGGGGTAAATACCTATATTACCCACTTTGGCAAAAAAGCGATAGTGAAACTGACAAAAGAGTACAGTGCTGAAGAAGTGGGTATGAGAATGGGTATATTCTAAGGTGGTATAAATGGGTAAGAGAATAATACCTCAAAGGAGAGGTCGTGGCACCTCGGTGTACAGGGCTCCCAGTCACAGATATGCTGGGAGACCTGCAAATCCTAAAATACTGCAAGGCATTGGTAAAGTTGTAGAAATATTCCATGATCCAGGACACACAGCACCTCTTGCCAGAGTGAAACTCGAGAATGGTGAGGAGAACCTCATGCTCGCACATCTTGGTATGTATGAGGGGCAGGAAATTCAGGTGGGTGAGGGTGCTGAAATCAGACCTGGTAATGTGCTTCCTCTGGGAAGCATTCCAGAAGGTGTGCCTATATACAACATTGAAGCGAGGCCTAGAGATGGTGGAAAGTATATAAGAACAGGGGGTAGTTATGCTCAAATAGTCACGCATGGTATCAAAACCACTGTGCAAATGCCATCGGGAGAGTTTAAACTATTCGATCCGAGGTGTAGAGCTACCATAGGTGTTGTGGCCGGTGGTGGACGAGGAGAGAAGCCTATGCTTAAGGCAGGCAAAGTGTATCATGCGTGGAGAAGCAAGGCTCGCAAGCATGTGCGTGTGAGAGGTGTGGCCATGAATGCAGTAAATCATCCTCATGGTGGTGGCAATCATCAGCATGTTGGGAGGCCCAGTACAGTAAGCAGAAATGCTCCACCAGGCCGTAAGGTTGGAAGATTATCACCCAAGAAAAAGAAAAGGAAGAGGTGAGTAGATGGCAAAACTCAGAAAAATAAGTGCTAAATCGGCAAGAAGGCGAAAGAGGAAAGCACGTAAGATTGTAATGGGTCGTATGAAGGAGTTCTCCTATCGAGGTTACAGCCTTGAGGAACTGCAGAAGATGAACTGGGACGAGTTTGCAAGATTTCTTCCCGCAAGGTCTAGGAGGACTCTCAAAAGGGGCATAGATGAGGAGAGAATGAAGGCTGTGAGGAAGATAATAAATTCCAATGGAAAGGTTGTTAGAACCCATAGGCGGGATCTGATAATTCTTCCACAGTTTGTGGGCAAAACTGTAGCCGTGCATAACGGTAAAGAATTTGTGGAAGTAGAGATAAAGCCTGAGATGATAGGACATTACCTTGGTGAGTTCGCACTAACACGTAAGGAAGTTAAACACAGTGGTCCAGGTGTAGGGGCAACCCGCAGTTCCAAGTTCGTACCGCTGAAGTGAGGTGATAAGGATGCCCTACAGTATAAAGGTGGAAGGCGACAAATATGCGAAATCCTTTGGCAGAGATTTGCCTATCTCGTTAAAGGATGCAGTGAATCTCTGCCGCGCACTCAAGGGCATGCGTCTTGAGGATGCCAAAGATTATCTAGAAGATATAATAAATAAAAAGCGTGCGGTTCCATATTTCAGATATCTTGATTCCATATCCCATCGCAGAGGTATTGGCCCAGGAAAATATCCAGTTAAGGAGGCAAAGTACTTTCTCAAGATACTGGAAAATGCGGAGGCCAATGCAGAGGACAAGGATCTTGATACAGATAACCTCTACATCATGCACATTGCAGCTCACAAAGGAAGGATCTTTAAGAGTTACATGCCAAGAGCCTACGGGAGGTCTACGGAGATACGCAGAGACCGTGTACATTTGGAGGTTATTCTTAAGGAACGAAGTGAGGAGGAATAATCATGGATGAAAGAATATTTGTGAGGGAAAATGTGCGGAGACTTCTTATAAAGGAGTGCCTGATGAAGGAAGCAAAAATTGCAGGATTTGGGGGATTAGAGATTCAACGTACACCTCTTGGTACGAGACTCGTGCTTGAAGTGGAGCGTCCTGGTCTTGTTATAGGTAGAAAGGGTTCTAAGATCAAAGAATTGACAGAGAGGTTGCAGAGCGATTTTGAGGTAGAGAATCCTACAATTGAGGTAAAGGAATCACCTAACCCATATCTCAATGCCCAGATAATGGCCGAAAAGTTGGCTGCTGCATTAGAACGTGGTTGGCATTTTAGACGTGCTGGGCACTCAACAATTCGGCGAATTATGGATGCTGGGGCTAAAGGTGCCCAGATCATAATTTCCGGTAAGTTAACCGGGGATAGGTCAAGAACAGAAAAATTTATGGCTGGAACTATAAAGTACAATGGTAAGCCTGCAGAATTGGTGGATGTGGGATTCGCCATTGCTAAGACGAAGCCTGGTGTGATAGGTGTTACCATTAAGATAATGCCTCCAGATGCGAAGTTACCTGATGAAATAAATCTACTTCCTCCTCCAGCGGAGGGAGAATCTAAAGAAGAGGTGAATGAAAATGCCCAAGGAACTGAAGGCAAAGCAGATAAGGGAAATGAGTCTTGAAGATCGTAAACAGAAACTTGCGGAACTGCGAAGAGAATTGATGCATGAGATGGGAATTGCAGCCATGGGTGGTGCGCCCCCTAATCCAGGAAAGATAAGGAGTCTCAAGAGACAAATTGCAAGAATAATGACGGTGATGAATGAATGAGAAATGAAAAGAATCTTGGGATGCATGAATTAATCGGTCTGTATGCTGAGGTTGTAAATTCAACTAATTCAAATCAGATAGGGCTACGTGGCATGGTGATAGATGAAACCTATCACATGCTCATAATTGAAACGGAAAAGGGAGAAAAGATGATAATGAAGAAGGGAGCGATGTTTAGGTTTCGTCTGGATGGGCAAGGTGTAAAACTCAAGGGTGATATAATAAATTACAGACCCCACGAGAGGATTAAAAAACTCATGAGGAGGAAGAGAAGATGGTAACCAGGGATATTGGTATAGATGTAAAGCCCCCGGAGAGGGAATGCGATGATCCAAACTGCCCCTTCCATGGCCACCTCAAGGTGAGGGGCCAGATACTGGAAGGTGTTGTGATTTCAGACAAAATGAATAAGACGGTGGTTGTGGAACGGGAGTATCTTAGATATGTAAAGAAGTATGAGAGATATGAGAAGAGGCGGAGTAGATATCATGTTCATAATCCCCCATGCATAGATGCCAAGGTGGGGGACCATGTGCGTTTCATGGAGTGCAGGCCTCTCAGCAAGAGTGTAAGTTTCGTGATAGTAGAGAAAATCGAGAGGTGATGTAAGTGAAGGGAATTGCAGGGAAACAAACACGAGGATTGCCAACTGGGGCGCAACTGATATGCGCGGATAACACAGGTGCTAAGGTAGTTGAAATAATCCAAGTTCTCAGATATCACAGCGTGGCGAGAAAATATCCCTCTGCAGGTGTGGGGGATATGGTTGTGGTCAGTGTCAAGAAGGGTAGTCCTGATATGCGTAAGAAAGTGTTCCCAGCGGTGATAATAAGACAGAGGAGACCCTTCAGGCGTACTGATGGAACTTGGGTGCAGTTTGAAGATAATGCTGCTGTTATTGTAACACCTACCGGAGAGACCAAGGGCTCCGAGATAAAAGGTCCTGTGGCTAGGGAAGCCGCAGAAAGATGGCCCAGGATAGCGGCCATAGCGAGTATGATTGTATGAGGTGAGATTATGGTATCCTATCAACCCCGGAAACAACGAAAAATGATATATCAAGCGCCCAAGCACAGGAGACAGAAAATGATGAAAGCACATTTAAGTGATGAACTCTATGCCCTTTATGGTATAAGAAGCCTCACCGTGAGAAAGGGTGATGTGGTTAAACTTATGAGGGGTAATGCTCGAGGCCATGAGGGCAAAGTTGTCGAGGTAAATCTTAAGAAGATGAAGGTTGCAGTTGAGGGTATTATCGTAAGAAGAACAGATAATAAGAGTGTGCAAAAGTGGGTAGATCCCTCAAATCTTATGATTATGAAGTTAAATCTTAGTGATTCTAAGAGGAAGGAGAAACTGCACAGACTTGCAGAGGAAAAAAGAGGAATCTCTGTAGAGGAAATTGAAAAGGAGGAGGTTAAAGCAGAAGAGATGCCTGAGGAATCCAAAGAACCTGGAGAAGTTGAAGAAAAGAAGGAGGAAAATGAGAAGGAAGAGGTGAAGGAGAATGAGTAAACATATGAAGAGGCTCACCGTGCCGAGGATGTGGGTAATACCACGCAAAGAATACCCGTTTGCACCAAAACCATCGCCAGGACCACATCCCAAAGATAGGTCTGTGCCCCTGCTTATTGTCCTGAGGGACATGCTTCGGGTAGGATATAATCGCAGGGAAGTAAAGGAGATACTCAATTCCAGAGTAGTTAAGATAGATGGTAGGGTTATAACCGATATAAAATTTCCAGTTGGGTTCATGGATGTAATATCCATTGATACTCTGGACAAGCATTATCGTGCGCTCTATGATATAAATGGTAAGTTGCGTGTGGTGGAAATCCCGAAGGAGCACGCCACATGGAAACTGGTAAGGATTGATAACAAGACTATGGTACGTGGAGGGAAACTGCAACTCAATCTCCATGATGGAAGAAATGTTTTGGTGGATGAGGACAGGTACTCCACGGGTGATGTACTCAAAATCAACGTACCATCGCAGGAGATAGTGGCTCATTATCCCTTAGCTCCCGGAAGTGTGGCTATGGTTATAGGTGGAAAGCACAGAGGTAAAATTGTGCATGTCAAAGAGCATGTTGTGATTAAAGGGCCGCAGGAGAACGTAGTTAGGTTTGATGAAGGATTTGAAACCACAAAGTCCAATGTGTTCGTTGTAGGCATAGGAAAACCGGAGGTAACAATTCCTGAGGTGAGTGCTCTATGAAGGAAGAGAAGATGAAGAATCCCATGAGAGATGTCGTAATAGATAAGGTTGTTATTAACATGGGTGTGGGCGAAGCAGGAGAAAAATTGAGAAGAGCCATGAAGGTCATAGGGTTGTTAACAGAAAAAAAATCTGTTCAGACTCTTGCCAAAAAAACGATTAGAGACTTCAACATAAGGAAGAAGTTGCCCATAGGACTCAAGGTCACATTGAGAGGTAAAGATGCTGAGAATTTCCTCCGCAAGGCTCTATGGGTTAAGGATTTCAAGATGCCGAATTATTCCTTTGATTCACAGGGAAATCTGAATTTCGGGATAAGCGATTATACTGAGTTTGAAGGAATGAAATACGATCCTGATATTGGAATCTTTGGTATGGACATAAATGTGGTGTTCAGAAGACGTGGGGGCTATAGGGTTCTTAGAAGAAGAATAAAAAGGGCAAAGATTCCCGCAAGACATAAACTCACCAGGGAGGAGACCATGCAGTATATGCGTGAGAAATATAATCTAAACATCCTGGAGGTGGAATGATGGTCCGTGTTAAACTTAGGCCTAAGAAGAAGTTCGGCAGAAGCGAGGGCTGTGTAAGGTGTGGTAGAAAGAGAGGGTTGATAAGGCGTTACGGGCTGAGACTCTGCAGGCAATGCTTTCGAGAGGTTGCCTACGAGTTAGGGTTCAGAAAATATTCCTGAGGTGATGAAATATGCAGAATGATCCACTTAGTGATGCACTTTCCCGGATAAATAACGCTGCTCGCGCAGGAAGAAGAGACGTGGTTATCAGACCTGCCTCCAAACTCATAGGCAGGGTTCTGAAGATAATGGAAGATCATACATATATTGAAGAATTTGAGTATGTGGAAAACGGAAGAGGCGGAGAATACCATATAAGGCTGAGCGCAAGCATAAACAAATGTGGTGCAATTAAACCAAGGTTCTCAGTGAAGAGAGATGAAATGGAAAAATTTGAATCGAGGTACCTCCCAGCCCAAGATTTCGGAATACTCATCGTGACTACAAATCGGGGTGTAATGGCACATACTGAGGCAAAGAAGATAGGCATTGGTGGCAAGTTGCTTGCATATGTATACTGAGGTGATATGAATGCCCGTTGCAGATGTGGTAAAATATGAAATAAAAATTCCCGAGGGCGTTGAGGCACGTTTGGATGGTTTTGACCTTCACATTAGGGGACCTAGGGGAGAACTGATACGTGAGTTCAAGCACACGAGACTGAAAATGAAAATGGAAGATGGCAAAGTTGTTATATTCTGTCCTCTTCCCAAAAAGAAGGAGTATGCCATGGCGGGCACATGGAGGGCTCATGTGCTTAACATGATAAAGGGTGTGACGGAGGAATTTGAGTATCATCTCAAAATCGTATATGCGCATTTCCCCATGAAGGTCACTGTTAAAGGTAACAAGGTGGTTATAGAGAATTTTATGGGAGAAAAAGCACCAAGATATGCGAATATCTTTGGAAATACAAAGGTTGAGATAAAAGGGGATACTGTGATAGTGAAGAGCATAAATAAGGAGCATGCAGGTCAAACCGCTGCGAATATTGAGAAGGCTACAAGAATAAAGAATCGTGATCCTAGGGTCTTCCAAGATGGGATCTATATTGTTAAGAAGGGGTGAAATAAATGAAAATCAAGCCCAAACTGAGTGAAGAGGAAAAACGGCTCCTCAAATTTCGAAATCATCTTAATCATGTGAGACCATGGTTCCGCAGACAAGAATGGTTTAGATACAAGAGACTTGGTGATCACTGGCGCAGACCCAGAGGCAAACATTCCAAGATGCGGGAGCACAAAGGTTATCGTCTTCCAGTGGTGGATTCTGGTTATCGTGGTCCTAGAAAGGTTCGGGGACTGCATCCCTCTGGATTTCGGGAGGTTCTAGTTCACACACCTAAGGATCTGGAGAAGGTAAATCCTGAAAGAGAGGCAGTAAGAATAGCCAGCAGAGTTGGCGTGAGAAAAAGAAGGGAGATTGAAAAATTAGCGGAAGAGCGCAATATAAAGGTTCTGAACCCCATGCAGAGGGGTGAATGAAAATGGATGTGAAATTTCAGAGAAGATTGGCAGCCGATATATTCAAGTGCGGTGAGGATCGGGTATGGATAGATCCTAATGCTCTAGATGAAATTAAAGAAGCGGTAACCCGTGAGGATGTAAGATTCCTTATCAAAAGGGGATTGATTAAAAAACTTCCAAAGAAAGGTACCTCTAGAGTTCGGGCCAATTATCTGAAGGTACAGAAGGAGAAGGGTAGACGCAAAGGACATGGCTCAAGAAAAGGCAAGAAATATGCCAGGTATCCCCGTAAATTAAGGTGGATGAAAATCATAAGAACTGTAAGGGTAACTCTGAGAGACCTCCGTGATTCTGGAAAGATTGATAAAAGTACCTATAGACGTTTTTACAAACTTGCTAAAGGAGGCACGTTTAAGAGCAGAAGACATCTTCTGACACATCTCGAGATGGAAGGCTATCTCAAGGAGGAATGAGAATGGCAAAGAATGCTATATATAGAGTAAAAATGCGAAGGAGAAGAGAAGGCAAAACAGATTATCACAATAGGCTGGCGCTACTCAAATCTGGAAAACCTCGGGCAGTGGTTAGAAAAACATTAAAATATATAATCGTGCAGATTGCAGAGTATCACGAGGATGGGGATCGTATACTGGTGGGCGTAACATCTAAAAAATTGAAGGATTATGGATGGAAAGGCTCTTTTAAGAATACTCCGGCTGCATATCTAACTGGCTATCTTGCTGGCAAAATGACATTAAAGAAGGGAATCAAAGAAGCGGTGCTTGATATCGGATTACAGAGACCTGTGGAGGGTTCTAAGATATTTGCCGTGCTGAAGGGAATGCTGGATGCTGGACTTGACATTCCTCACGGTGAGGGTATATTTCCCTCCGAGGAGAGAATACAGGGACTGCATATATCTGAGGAGTTGGGTAAAATGTTTGAATCTGTAAAGGCTAAGATGGAGGTATAAAAATGAATTCCAATTGGGAACCAAAAACCAAACTGGGACGTTTGGTGTATGAAGGCAAAATCACGAGTATGGCCCAGGCTCTTAGAACAAATCTTCCTCTAAGAGAGCCCGAGATAGTGGATGTTCTGCTTCCAAACCTCAAGGAGGAGGTTATTGATGTTCGTATGGTACAGCGTATGACCGATAGTGGTCGCAGAACCAAGTTTTCGGTCATGGTGGCTGTAGGCAATGAAGATGGTTATGTTGGTATTGGTAAGGCCAAGGCCAAGGAAGTTGGAGCGGCAATTCGCAAGGCCATCGAGGTTGCCAAATTGAACATTATAGAGGTAAGAAGAGGATGTGGCTCCTGGGAATGCGGATGTGGTATGCCTCACTCCCTCCCCTTCAAGGTAACGGGCAAATACGGCTCTGTACATGTTACTCTCAAACCTGCACCTAAGGGTGTAGGCCTCGCTGTAGGTGATGTGGCAAAGATTATTCTTCGTCTGGCTGGAGTGAAGGATGTATGGGGTTTCACGCAAGGTCACACTAAGACTACAGTGAATTATGCCATGGCGACCTACGATGCCTTGAAGCAAACAGCCGTGATGAGGATTAATTCCCGCCTAATTATGCCTATTTACAAAGGAGGTGTAGAGGTTGTACGCAGTGATCAGAGTTAGAGGAAGAACCGGAGTAAGGAAGGATATAAGGGACACCCTTGATATGCTTAACCTTACGAGGGTGAACCACTGTGTCCTGATACCAGATACCCCATCTTATCGGGGCATGCTCCAGAAGGTTAAAGACTATGTGACATGGGGTGATATAGAAAAAACTACTTTGGTCAAACTACTCAGATTCAGGGGAAAACTCTATGGAGATAAGCCATTGACTGATGAATATATAAAATCTACTCTTGGCTATGAGAATATAGAGGCACTGGCAGAGGCAATATTGAAGGGGAATCTCCTTTACAGAGATATACCAAACGTCAAGCCAATCTTCAGGCTACATCCGCCACTTAAAGGTTGGGAAAAGACCAAACGGCATTATAGAGAAGGTGGTGCCCTAGGCTACAGAGGCAAGGATATAAATATCATCATAGAGCGAATGCTCGGACCGGGGGTGAAGTGAATGAGTAAAAATAAATCAAGGAAGATGAGAGGCTCCAACACCTATGGTCACGGTATAAAGGGAAGAAGAGGTGCTGGTCGCAAAGGTGGAAGAGGCTTCGCTGGCCTCGGAAAGCATCATAAATCCTATGCAATAAAACATCCTGAAAAACTTTGGGGAAATTATGGGTTCTCATCACATCATCCAACAGAGGAAATTGAGGCAATAAATGTGAGTGTGCTCAACGAAAGAATTGAAAGTCTTGTGAAACAGGGATTGGCTACGATGAATGATAATATATACGAGGTTGACCTTGATAAACTGGGTATCCAGAAACTTCTCGGAAAGGGCAGAATAACCAAGGCCATGAGAGTTAAAGTTAAATATGTATCTTCTAATGCCGAACGGAAAATAGAAGAGGCGGGTGGTGAAGTAATCCATGCCTGAAGAGGAGATACCCCGGAAAAAGGGAGTCGCTCTGTGGTTAGTAATCGGATGGTTGATTTTTACCTATATCTATTTTTCCTTAGTGCAATGGAAAGCTTTATCCCCAGAGGGTTTCTGGAATGTTATCACCACTCAATGGATTGATTTTCTTATTTATGTTCTCTGGAGCGCTCCATTATTTGCTCTAACCTATCTTATTGCTTCATATAACGGAGATAAAAGCAAACTTTACGGTTTGAAACCCGTGCTTTACTATCTTCCTATAATTAAAAAGCCCAAGGGCCATGTGCAATTCAGACAGAAGATACTCTGGACCTTACTTACCTTAATCCTGTATTTCACGCTTACCAATATCTACATTTATGGCGTTGACCAGCAGAAGGTTATAGACCTTTTTGCATCTTTCCGTGCCATAATGGCTGGTGCCTCGGGCTCTCTCATGCATCTTGGTATTGGTCCAATAGTTACTGCCAGTATCATAATGCAGTTATTTGTGGGTGCCAAGATAATAAATTTAGATCTCACTGAGGATTCTGATAAGTCTATTTACCAAGGTACTCAGAAACTCCTTGTAATAATAATGATATTTGTAGAAGCAATTCCACAGGTTTTTGGATATCTTACGCCTTCTAACACCTTTGTGAAAGGGCTGAATGCTATTGCTCCGGGACATGGAATGTTTCTTGCACAGTTGATTATAGTGCTTCAACTTTTCTTTGGCTCGTATCTCGTATTCCTTATGGATGAACTTGTCTCCAAGTGGGGAATAGGTTCTGGAATTTCGCTTTTCATAGCAGCAGGTGTATCTCAAGCAATATTCACAGGTACCATTAACTGGATTCCTGCAGATATCACTCAACCTCTAAGTTTGAGCAATCCTCCTAGTGGATGTATTCCCAAAACAATTTATATTCTTACTCACAGTTCCTCGGCGCAGTTATATGGAGGGGGTATAGAAAGAATAATGTTTGGGCAGCCAAATCCTGTGATCGCATTAGTGGGCACTACCATTATATTCTTCCTTGTTGCCTATGCTGAGAGTACTAAAATAGAATTGCCACTTGCCCATGAAAGGGCAAGAGGTGCCCGTGGCAGGTATCCCATAAAACTGATGTATTCTTCTAATATACCTGTTATACTTACATCTGCACTGTTAGCAAATGTCTCCATGTGGACTATACTTTTCTGGACCAATCCTACACTAAGCCAAGTACCTCTCCTCGGTCATAACCCGATATTAGGGGAGTATCCAACACCACAGATGGCTCAGCAACTAGGTATAAAAACTACAACTCCCATTGGAGGACTTGCTTATTATCTAAATAGAATAAATGGTCTGGGTGCTTGGCTATTACCACTTATGAATCCTCAGCGTTATAGTTACGTGTTTACATATCAGACCTATTGGGCATTGCTAGCCCATGTTATAGTGTATGTCACCTTTATGATTGGGATGAGTGTGCTATTTGCCAAGTTCTGGATTGAAACTGCCAATATGAATGCCAAAGCCATAGCCCAGCAGATTCAGAAAAGCGGGATGCAAATACCTGGATTCCGTCGCAGTCCTGCAGTTCTGGAGAAGATACTAAATAAATATATTCCCGCAGTCACGGTATTTAGTGGTGCTTCCGTGGGTGCTCTGGCGGCATTTGCAAATCTTATTGGTACTGTTGGTAATACGTCAGGTACCGGTGTATTGCTTACAGTTGGTATCCTTATCCAGTTATATGAGGCTATGGGTAGAGAACAGTTGATGGAAATGCATCCTGTTATAAGACAATTCTTTGAGTGATAAAAATGAGAATAGTAGTAGGTGGAGTACCTGGAGTTGGAAAAACTACGATAATGGAAGAAGTATCTCGTAGAAGTGAATATCCCATCGTGAACTATGGTACTATTATGTTCCAAATGGCCCAAGAAAAGAGGCTGGTAAAACATAGAGATGATATGAGAAAACTACCTATTAATATCCAAAGAGAACTACAAAAAAAGGCTGCTGAGCATATTGGTGCCATGGAGAATGTTATAGTAGATACCCATCTTACAATCAAAACACCTGCTGGATACTTACCAGGTTTGCCCATATGGATTCTTGAGAGACTTAAGCCTGATCTCATAGTTCTTATTGAAGCATCCCCTCAGGAAATTGCAGATCGCCGAGCCAAGGATGAAACTCGTAGAAGAGATATGGAGAGTGTTAAGGAGATAAAGGAACATCTTGATGCCAACAGATATGCTGCCTTTGCCTGCTCTGTTTATAGTGGTGCGAATGTACTTATACTGGAAAACAATGAAGGCATGGTTGAAGATGCAGTGAAAAAGTTCCTGGGGGCCATATAATGAGTGAAGATGGAGAGGTATCTCAGCAAAAAGAGGCGATTCCACAGCAGCCGATGAATACGATGTATTTTCTGATTATGATGATTTTTATGGTGATAATTTTCATTCCCCAGTTGAGATATTCTCTTGGGTATGCTGCTGGAATCATTATGGACCCATTGTTCTCTTTTGGTTATTCCTATCCTCTTTACACCATGTTGGCTACAGGTGTACTTGTTACCATCATTAATAGTGCAGCGGCCCATTATTACACAGACTGGATTGCCATGGCCAGGATTCAGGAAAAGACGCGGGCATTTAACAAGGTGTACCGTGAGGCAATGCAGAAGCGTGATATGGCGAAGGTTGAGAAACTGCGTAAATTACAGATGAAATATATGGCGGAAAGCACACGTGTTCAAGGTAATACGATGAAGGCCACGCTTATTACATGGCTCTTTGTAATAGCAATATTCACATGGCTCTGGCTCTTTGTGGAGTATAAAATAGATTATACCTATATTGCCATACCATGGTCCTTTTCTCTTGAACTAAATCATGTGTCGTTTCTTTTCCCCAACTGGATTCTTATATACTCTGCACTTACCTTCCCCCTTGCCTGGGTGGTTAGGTATATATTTAAATATTTTGAGTTTCGTAAGAAATTAGAGGCGATGGAATGAGAATTACCATCAGTGGGCCTCCGGGTAGTGGAAAGACCACGGTGGCAAAATTCCTTGCTCAAACTCTTGGTTATACGCTCATTTGCGGAGGTGATATTTTCCGAAAGATGGCTGAGGAGCATAGAATGGATGTGGTTGCCTTCAGCAAATATGCCGAAAATCACTGGGAGATAGATAGAGAGGTGGATAATAGAATAGTAAAACTCGCAAAAAGTATGGATAATATAGTTATAGATTCAAGATTAAGCGGCTGGATGCTTCATTTAAATAATATTCCGGCTTTTAAAGTGTATATAGATGCCTCCCTAAAGACCCGTGCAGAGAGAATATGGAAACGAGAGGATGGGGATTTGGCAATAATCTTTAAGAATGTTAAAATTCGTGAAGAGAGTGAAAAGAGAAGATACAAGGAGATTTATGGCATAGATTTTGAAGATTTAAGTGTGTATGACCTTGTTGTAGATTCCAACAACCTCACTCCAGAAGAGGTGGTATCTTGGATAGTGGAGGCGATGGGGTGTGGAGAGAAGAATTGAAGAACTTCTTAGTTTTGGTATCGTTATAGTGGATAAGCCCAAAGGACCCACAAGTCATCAGGTGAGTGCTTGGGTGCGGGAGATTCTGCATGTGGAGAAGACTGGTCATGCAGGAACTCTGGATCCAAAGGTTACCGGAGTTTTACCTGTTGCCATTAATCGTGCTACCAAGATAATAAATATTCTTCATCTGGCGCCCAAGGAATATGTGGGTGTGATGCAGTTACATAAGGATGTAGAGGAAAAAAGGGTAAGGAAAGTCATGAAAGAGTTTGAGGGAGAGGTTTATCAAATCCCACCGCTTAGATCAGCAGTGGCAAGAAAATTGAGAATAAGAAAGATTTACTCTCTTGAGTTTCTTGAGATGGATGGACGTAATGTTATGTTCCGTGCCAAAGTTGAATCTGGGACATATATAAGAAGTTTATGTGTGGATATTGGAGATGCTCTATGTGCTGGAGCTCATATGGAAGAGTTGCGTAGAGTGGCCACAGGTCATTTTAGTGAGAAGGATGCCCACACACTTCAGGATATTTTAGATGCTTACATTTTCTGGAAAGAAGAGGGCGAAGAAAGATATCTTCGAGAAGTTCTCAGACCAGGAGAAGAACTGTTATCATTTCTCCCAAAAATTGTTGTAAAAGATTCAGCGGTAGATGCACTGGCTCACGGAGCACCCCTTTATAGACCCGGAATCGTGAGTATGAATGACGTAAGTTCTGGAGATTACGTTGCAGTTTATACTCAGGGTGGCGAACTGGTCTCACTCTCCAAAGTAATCCTCCAGAATGATGTAATCGCTGTGCCCGTAAAAGTTATTATGGAACGAGGTAAATACCCCAAGGCATGGAAAAAGGGCCCGTAGGCTAGGGGATTAGACTGTGGGGCTTCGGACCCCACGACCCGGGTTCGAATCCCGGCGGGCCCGCTCTCCAAATTTCTAAATTTTTGTAAGGAGAGCCTTTATTACACAGGTTCTATTTTGAATTTTCTTAATTCGGGGTCCACGGGGATTCGCACGCATTCTCAAGGTCCCATGGAGGTGGTATTATGAAAAGAAAACCCTACAAATTGGAAATTTTGTGGAACAACGGAGTGCTTACAGAGACCAGCATCACAAAAACAGAGAAAGAGCTTATAGAGCAATACAGAGAGTTATTCATCCTTGCAAAATACGAATTGGAAGGAGAGCCTGAGGCAAAGCC
>WALG01000079.1 GCA_015522955.1 DHVE2 group archaeon | reverse complement strand
TCCATATCATAATCAAAATTCAGGAGATGATATCTGTACCATCTCAAATCTGCATGCCTTGGATTGATATCTCGGAGCGCATAGGCATAAAAATATATGTAGTTTAATCGAGAATTTAAGATTCCCATAACCCTCCTGGGCTCTTGAGGAGAGGGTATCCATATAACGTTTCCCAAAGCACTAACATCACGGTCAGTACGGGATGCACTTTTAATTTTTGTGGCAATACCCCCATCTTGCAAAACCCTCAGAATTTCACCTTCCACAGTTGGTAAACCTTTCTGTCTCTGATAACCATAGAACTTAGTGCCATCATATGCGAATTTGAGAAGCATAAGAGATAATAAATAGGTAGATATAAAAATCTACCTCAAAGAGTTCTTGCAATTTCAAATCCTTCACTTATGGCAGAGTATATATTTCGCACACTCTTAGCATCACCAATAATATGCATAGGGACATCATCCAGACGAAATGGAACAAAGGGACGCAAACCAAATGCAGCAATTAAAGCATCTGCTTCAATGAACCTCTGCTCTCCATCTCTTTCCACTATTAATTTTTCCCTGGCAACGTCCACAAGCCTTGTATTTGTCAAAATCCTCACACCCTTTTTTCTCAACTCTTTCAGGAGATATTTACGGGATAATGTTTCCATACCCTGAGCCACCTCGGGAAGCATTTCAATTATTATCACCTTATTTTTCTCCGCAAGGAGATTCGCTGTTTCGCAACCCACAAGACCACCACCGCCTACTACTATACTCTTACCTTCAAACTTCACTTCTCCACGGAGTACTTCATCGTAGAGATATACAAAATTGCGAATGGGTGGGCAGGGCAGAAATGGCTTACTTCCGGTAGCCATTATAACCACATCAGGATTCAGAGTTTCTACATCACCCTTTATTGCCTTCTTATTATGCATCTCAAGATTGGCATATTTCTTCAATTCCTTACTATAATATTCAATAAGCCATTTTATCTTATCCTTGCCTGGAGGAAGTGCTGCTAGATTCAAAGTGCCTCCAAATTCATCGTAGAAGAGATGTACCTCATGCCCCCGCATTGCCGCTATCCTCGCTGCCTCAAGCCCACCAGGCCCTCCTCCTATTATTGCAACTCTCTTTTTTTCCTCTGCTTCTTTTATCTCTATCTCTCGCCCAACCTCAGGATTTGCTCCGCATCTTATCCTCGTATCCTCATCATGCCTTGCTTTTATGCATTCGCTGCATCCTATGCACCTCCTTATCTCCTTTATTCTTCCATCTCTTACTTTTATAAGCCAGTCTGGATCTGCTATCAATGTGCGGCCCAAGACTATCATATCCGCTTTGGTACGAAGTATATTTACCGCTACTTGTGGCTCACGTATCATTCCCACAGCAACCACAGGAACTTTCAGAGGTCTTATTTTCTCCGCAAGATATGCCCTCCACCCCTGTTCAAAGGCCATGGGCTCTAAACGTAGTTCCTTGGGCCCTAGACCAATATCCGCTTGAATCATATCATAATAATCCTGCAAAACAGTGGCAATCCTCTTTCCTTCTTCAAGGGTTATTCCACCTTCCTTGAAATCATCCACGGCCAAGCGTATTGTTACTGGAAAATCCCACCCGCAGCGCTTGGCAATCTCTTTTCTTATCTCAATTGCAAACCTGGTTCTATCACCCCACAAATCCTTACGATTATTTGTCAGGGGCGAGAGAAATTGATTTATGAGCAATCCATGGGCACCCTGCACTTCTACCATATCAAATCCTGATTTACAGGCAATTTCAGCAGCAGTGGCATAATCACTGATTATTTCTTCTATCTTCTCTTTACTCAAAAAATCCACGTCTTTTTTCTTCCATCCTTCGTGTGTGAGTTCCACAGACAGTAGCGAGTCATACTTTTTCATTCTCTTTGTCAATTTCTCCCAGTCCTCTGCAAATTCCCAAGAATCTATACGGGGCTCATACGCACCATGCTTTCCCTCCGGATAAGAAACGCATGAATTCTCAATGATGAGAACACCCACACCACCTTGAGCACGGCGCTCATAGTGCCTCATAAACAAATCGCTTAGATGACCATCCTCGCCCCCAAAATTTGTAGATATCGGTGGAAATATTACCCGATTCTCGCTCGTAAGATTTCCGATATTTATCGGCTTAAAAATCTCATCGTACATGCTTTCGGTATGCCTAAGAAGTATTTCAAATTATCTTTGAATACTCATTCCAAATCTTTTTAAGAGTGGCATCTTTTTAATCTTCACGATGTATGGGCACAGCGCCGTAATTAAAGGAAGGATTCTTATCTCCATATTTCTGAATTTCACAATAACCATAGCAGAAATTATAGGAGGTCTCCTTTCGGGCAGCGTTGCGCTACTCAGCGATTCCATTCACAATCTTGGAGATTCCATGGGACTCGTGGCCAGTTACGGAGCCATAAAAATTGGAGAGAGAGAAAGAGATGAGAAATACACATTTGGATATCGCCGTGCAGAGATTCTGGTTGCCTTTGGAAACTCAGCCGCACTTCTCGCAATTTCCCTATTATTGATTTACGAATCATACCAGCGTTTTCTTCACCCAAACCCCATCCATGGGCCACTTATGCTTGGAGTTGCCCTTGTGGGTCTTACTGGCAACTTTCTATCCATACTTCTTCTTCATTCTCACGCCAGAGAAAGCATAAACGTAAAATCTGCATATCTACACCTTTTAAGCGATACACTCTCCTCCGTGGCGGTGGTCACAGGCGCTTTGCTCCTCATAATCTTTCAAGTTCTATGGATTGATCCCCTTATCTCGGTGCTCATAGCGGTATATATAATCTATGAAGGTTTTGACATTCTAAAGGAGAGCATCGAAGTGCTGATGGAAGCCTCGCCCAACATGGATTTTCAAGAGATAAAGAGGGTGATAGAGAGCATAGAAGGAGTCAAGAATGCACATCACTTTCATGTCTGGAGAATTGGTGAGAAGGATATAATATTTGAGTGTCATGTAGAAGTGGAAGATATGCCCATCAGTCAAGCGCAAAATATAATTGATAGAATTGGAGAAAAATTAAAGGGATATGGGATAACCCATGTCACAATACAATTGGAGAGCAACAGGTGCAGGGGTAGAAATATAATCTGCAGGGATGATGAAAGTTAATGTTCCTAGCACTCATCTTTTTCCTTTTTCTCTTTCTCTATTTTCTCTTTCCAGTACGGGTCTACATCTAGCATGTTATGAATAAATGCATCCACCACATCTCCTATTCTTCCCATGGCACCAGTTACAACATCCACGTCAAGTTGACGGAAAAAATCTACTGCACGCTGTCCCATACCGTATGCTATGACAACATCACCGCCATGCTCTTTCACAAAATCTGGAAGATCTCCGGGGCCATGCTCCTCGTAGGGTACTGGAACAACCTCAACATTTTTTATCTTTCCATCTTCGATTTCCACGAATGTGTAGTAGGGTGAACGGCCAAAATGGCCGCTAACTTCGCTCTCCAGCCCTGCATCACTTACACTCGGTATCGCTAATCGCATCTTTTTCACCTCCTTCTTCAACTATTTCTCCAGATATCAAATCCGCACATATTTTTTTCACTTTTAACTTCCACAATTTCTCCGGCGCGCCTCCACCCTCTTCACGGTAGCCAGCCATCTCAATTATCCCTGCATCCTGAAGAGCGGAGAGGTGATAATAAAGAGTAGAGCGTGGCATTTCCAGTCCCTTTTTCTGGAGTTCATCATATATTTCATTTGTCCCTTTAGTTTTGGTATCTATAACCTTTATGATACTCC
>WALG01000078.1 GCA_015522955.1 DHVE2 group archaeon | reverse complement strand
CAAATTTTGGAACAGATGCAAGTAATGGCTTTAGATCACGACTCCATGTATTCTCAACCTTTGATATTGAATTATGGAGATCATTGATATCGAATTTTCTATCATATAATCTCAGTTTTTCATTAAGTAAACCTAAATCAACTTCGATGTTTTTATTCAGCAAAAACCAGACATCATACAGGTCGCGAGACTTTCCACGGATTGCTAAGGCGCGGATTTTCTCGGTGAGAATTTCAGTTAAATCAAGCGTAGGGATCTTTATCTCCATGTCATAGACCGTAATTGATGGACTTTTTACCTTAGGGATTGGCTTCTCTCTACCACTGAAATCTAATTTTATCTTGTTCTTGAACTGTAACTCTCCAATGAAGGAGATGTCGCAGGTGAAACTAACATCAGTGTGATTCATGTTCTTCATCTCCAGAAACTCAACATTGCCAATCCTTTTGCCGATTAATAGGTCGTTAATCCTGTCTTCAATTTTCTTTGACGTTGTGTCAAAGAAATTAAAATCCAAGTCTTCTGAAAACCTGGCCTCTGAGAAGTAAATCTTCTTTATTGCTGTCCCGCCCTTGAAAACAAGGGAATCCATTAAAGGATTTTTGGAGAGCAATGAAAGTACAATAGAGAGCGTATAATCCTTTTCAAGGGTTCCGACGGGGATGCCTTCCCTGGCTGCGATTTTGCGGAGTGGCGGGAGGGGCATTTTTAATTTAATGGTGTCATTTTGATTTCATTCCATATCCCATCCCATTCAAGACTGAATTCCTTTGTACATGGGTCTGCATTTTCAGAATAGATTGTTATTTTCAGGATATATGTACCTAACTAGTTTTAATGCCCCTTGGCGTTAGATCTGAACCGAGATATAAAGATAGGGATCAATTCCTGGTTTATGAAGTTTCTCCACTATTTCCATTCTCAATTTTTCTAATTTCCATTAGTTTGCCTACACAACATTTGGCTACACTTCTCCCATCATTCCTGACTCTAATCCGAATCCAATAGGATTGAGTTCCACTACCTTGTATCGTAGCTACTCTGCAAAATGGTTCTTTTTGTTCAAATTCAATGGATAATCTAGATCTCTCCAACCATTCACAAATCTTTTGTAGTGCTATTATCATAATGCTACCAACTATCCCTCCTGCAATGGCAGGTAACACACCGTTGTTTAACACTCCATTATTTGGCATCATCACATCCTCTATCCAGTCAAATCCTTTTCCTCAACATTAACCATCAACCCCCACCTCTTTGAATACCTCAGGATTTTCTTCTCACCACTTGGATCAAGCCACCTGAATCCGACAAATCCTTTCTTTGAGAGTTTCTGAGCAATATCCTTCCTAATTTCCATAACATCCAGCAAATAACCCAGTCTCCTATCAACAGCACTTATGCTAACTCTACTGACTATTCTCAGTAGTTTACTCCAGTTCAATTCATCTCCAGCATTCCGTATCGCTTTAGCAACCTCAGAAATTCCACCACAGTATTCGGGGTGCATCAATCCATCGACTATTGTCTTTTCCCTGCTTGAGATGTTAAACTCAAAATCCTCAATTTTCTCCTGTACAGAGCCGAAGAATTTTTTTCTGGAAAGAATTATAAATCTAAATTCCTGGTTTCCATATTCAATATTTCTTTTTCTCCTCGTTGTTGCCACAAAAACGGTTCTCGGAATCTGCTCCGTCATTCCCCAGTAATTCATTGCTGACCAGAATCCGATGTAATATTCATCTATTAGGCCTGGGACTATAAGGAATGGATGTTCAACCCATAAACCCTCTAGACCGGATCTCGCGGGGGAAAGGACATATCTCCCCTTCTCGATTTCGGTTATCCTATTCTTTTTCTTTAGACGATAAATTACATTCCTCACAGATGTATTTGATGTTCTTAAAATTTCCTTTGCATAACTGAACATAAAAGCCTTCTTACCTTCGCTTTCCAATGTCAAGATTAACTTCAGTTCCTTAGGGCCCAAGAATATATTTTGTGTAACCATTATCTCTTACTAAAAGATAATTAGACATAAAAGTATAAAAATGCAATTAGAATCAGTACCCGGTTTTCTCACCCTTCATACCTATTTGTTATCGGCATTCTCCTGCCGAAACCGAATGCCTTTGGCGTTATTCTTATCCCCACTGGTGCCTGCTGTCTCTTATACTCATTGTGATCCACTCTATGGATAACCTCTCTGACAATCCCTTCGTCAATTCCAAGGTCAATTATATCCCCTATACCTTTATTCTTTTCGATATATGTGTGTAGAATTAGGTCTAATACCTCGTATGGTGGCAGCGAATCAGTATCCTTTTGCCCTTCCCTTAATTCCGCAGAGGGTTCTTTGGTCATGATATCCTCCGGAATAATCGCTTTTTTGTTGATTCTATTAATATATTCTGCAAGTTTATACACGGTTGTCTTGGGAACATCTGAGATAGCCGCCAGACCCCCCGACATATCCCCATATAACGTGCAATAACCCACCGCTAACTCAGATTTATTTCCCGTAGATAAAACCAGATAACCGAATTTATTTGACAACGCCATCAGGATATTCCCTCTGATCCTTGCCTGAATATTCTCTTCGGTTATGTCCTGCTCAGTATCTTTGAATTCTTCTGATAGTGTTTCAATATATGCGTCAAATATACCTCCAATAGGGATTATTCTGTGACCTATCCCTAGATTTTTAGATAGTTTTCTGGCATCATCCAGACTACCCCTCGATGAAATCCTGCTGGGCATAGAAACACCCAGGACATTTTCTCTGCCCAACGCCTCCATCGCCAGCACCGCTGTTAATGAGGAATCTATCCCACCCGAAAGACCAATAATAACTTTCCTGAATCCGTTTTTCCTCACATAATCCCTGATTCCAAGGACCAGTGCATCATGGATCTCTCTGGTCAGATTCTCTTCCCGTTCCGGGATTATTTCGTTTTTTGTAAGATCACCCATCAAGAAATCCTCTTCAAGGTGTTTGCATTCAGCAATTAATCTTCCGTCTCCGTTGAAGATGTAGCTTCCTCCATCAAACACGAGGTCATCCTGTCCACCAACCAGATTGACATATATTATTGGGGTGTTGCTCTCCATTGCTCTTCTTGAAATCAATTCCCTCCTGATTCTAGTTTTTCCGGCGTAGAATGGAGATGCAGAGATATTTACAATGAGATCGGCCCTCTCTGCCTGTATCTTAACCGGATTCTCAACCCAGATATCCTCACAGATGTTTATCCCAACCCTCAGGGAATCAAGATCAAAAACAAGAGCTTCTTTTCCAGCTTTAAAGTACCTTTTTTCGTCAAAGACATCATAATTCGGCAGATTGAGTTTGTGTTGCACCCCAATAACCTTTCTGTTTTGAATTAAAGCAGCTGCGTTATAGATATTCTTTCCTCTTGAGTCAACAAATCCAAGTACAACAGAGATATTATCTGCTTCATGGGCAATCTCCTTTAATTTCTCTAGATTCTTACTGATGAAATCTGATTTCAATAATAAATCCTTTGGCGGATAGCCGGTGATAGTAAGCTCTGGGAAAACCACCAGATCAGCATTCTGTCCTCTTGCCTTTTTGATACTACTGATAACCTTCTGAGCATTTCCCTCTAAATCCCCCACCGTGGTGTTTATCTGCGCAACGGCTACCCTAATGTTCATTTTTCGGAGATAATTTCGTTGAATTTATGATATAAGTTCCCGATTGACCATCCCATTTCTTTTTTGCTTCAATAACCTCTATCCTCCTTCTGAACATTGGGCAGTCAAGAACCAATGTCTCAGCCTCGCCGCCCTCAAAACCCAGATGAATCTTAATCTTTCTGTTTAATTCTTTCAACTCATTTATTGCCTTTTCATCAATAATTCTTCCGAGCCATTTTTCGCCTAAACCCTCCGCTGAAACGGAAGATATCATAATTCTAAAGCCAGAATTCAGGAGATCATTCCAGTATCTCTCTGGATTGATGTGCCACAATGGAGAAATGCTTTTAAGACCAGATCTTCTGCATATTCTGTCAATTCTCTCCATTTGGTAGTTTGAGGCAATTGCACCAGTTAGAATTCCATCCACCTCATTCTTTACTTTAGATATTAATCTCTCAAGGTCTGCCAATTCCCTTTCTTTCTCGCCCAATGTTTCTTCAACGAGCAGCGGAATCCCCATAATCTCTGCATGGACCTTTGTAAGATTGATATTTGGGTGATGGAACATGTAGCTCTCAGAACTTTGAGATATCATTGAAAGCAGATACGTAACATCATAACCCTGCTTCTTTGCTAAATAAATCGCATACAGGGAATCCTTTCCCCCGGAGATTAGTGCTGCGAGTTTCATAGTAATTCCTTCAATCCGGATATTGACTCCAGAATTCTATCTGGTTTTATCCCGAATTTTTCTACAATGCCCTCTCTGTATTTTCCGGTCTTTACGAGTATACCCCTCATCCCGGATACCTTTGCCCCCCTGATGTCTGTAAAGATGTCGTCCCCGATTACTGTGGTTCTTTCTGGTTTGGAACCCATATCCTCCAGAGCAAGTTTAAAGAATGTTTTGGATGGTTTTCCAACCAATACTGCCTTTTTGCCGGTCGCATATTCAAGAGCTGTTACAAATGGGCCTGCATCCAACATTAATCCCTCTGATGTTCGCCAGTATCTGTCCTTTTCCATAGCTATTAGTTCGGTCCCCTCTACAAGAAAATTAAATGCTCTATTCAGATTCTCAAAATTAAACTTATCTCCGGCATCCCCAACAACCACAAAATTCGGATCCTCCTGGGTTAGTGTTATCCCCTCTCTTTCAAAGTCCAGATATACATCACCGGTAGCCAGCAAAAAGCACCTGTTTTTCCCTGAATTTCTTATGTATCTCGCAGCTGCTGGAGGAGCACTGAAGATTTCACTCTCAAGGATATCAAACCCGAGATCTAGAAGTTTCTTGTACAGGGTTTCTTTGCAGGTCCTGGTTGCATTGGAAATGAATCGGAGATTATACCCTCTCTCTTTTAGATAGTCTATGGTCCCGATAGCACCTTCTACCGGTTCCCTTCCGATATAAAGTACACCATTTATGTCGATTAGGAACGATTCTTTCTGCATTCTTCATATCCTGATACCGTGTTCCTCTTTCATCACGTTCAAAACCACCATAGTGTATGTCCTTTTCACATTTGGCATTGCTATAATCCCTTTTACAAATTTGTTTAATGCACTACGGTCCTTAAATTTTGCGACAACTATCCCATCATATTCACCGGTAACATCATAAACTGCAGATACTTCTGGCTTTTTTGCGATCCTCTTCTCTATCTCAGGGAGATGCCCCCCCCTGACTGTGAAACCCACTATTGCAACTAGATCATAACCAATTTTTGAGAAGTCTATATCTGGCATAAATCTCTTGATTACACCACTTTCCAGAAGCTTGTTTACCCTGTTGTAAACAGTTCCCTCGGCAACCTTCAGCTTCTCTGATATATCCCGGTAACTCTGTCTGGCGTCCTTCTGAAGTTCCCGTATCACTCTTAGATCAAGATCATCAATCTTTGATGCCATAATAGCTTTTAAAATTTAGGGTATAAAAGCCTGATGAGCTTTTATATCGGTAGCTGTGAATTCCGGGGCAGAACCACCTGATGAAATCGGCACCTTTAGGCAACAATTAATTTAACATACCCCATTTTTCTGCTTGTTTGGAACAATTTAACAAACTGTTTTATTCTGTCAGCACCACCGTCTAGGATAAATATCTCAAGACATCTATCCTCTTTTAAGTGGCTATGAATCTGTGTTTTAGTAATGTCCTCAAATTCGTGCTTTATTTTTGTAACTATGTCTTCTACCTTCTGGTCATGGACCAGTAAAAGAATTGAATTTAGTTTACCAACTAATTTTTCTCTTTCTTTATTATCTGCTATGAGCATTCTTACCCCCGCCCTGATTACCTCCGACCTTCCAGAAAAGCCAACCTCTTCCCGTATCCTGTCTATCTCCCTGAGAATTCCCTTGTTCAGGGATATGCTGATGATTTTTGCCATCCCATAAATGATTAATAACTTATTTATAAATATTACCATAAAAGTTATTAATGAAATATTTAAAAGTCAATAACATTTAAATATCAAATGCCATAATTATAACTATATAATATAGGATGAACAAGAGGGAGGAAAAGATATTGCTGTTGGGGGTGGCTTTTATCGTTATCTGCTTGATTGGTGCATATATCTATGTCACTCCTCAAACAGAAAAAGAGCTTGACAAGAAGATAGGTGTGATTGTCAGTATACCACCCCAGGCCGAATTTGTCGAGAGGGTGGGGGGGGATAGAGTACAGGTGACAGTCATGGTGCCCGCCGGAGCATCTCCCCACACCTATGAACCAGCACCTTCCCAGCTAAGAGCGGTTAGCAGTGCTAAAATCTATGCAGAGGTAGGTTCGGGGCTTGAGTTTGAAGCGGCATGGATGAACAAGATAAGTTCTACCAATAGAGAAATGCTTGTCGTTAATTGCTCTAAGAACATAAGCTTCATAGGGACAGACCCACATGTCTGGCTTTCTCCAAGAAATGCAGAGATAATGGTTGAAAATATATATCGGGGTTTGATTCAAATTGACCCCACCAATCAGGAATACTATATGAAAAATAAAGAAAGATACTTACAAGAGTTAGATGGATTGGACAAAAAAATTATTCAGGCAATTGCCGGGAAGGAAAACAGAAAAATTATGGTGTATCACCCAGCGTGGACATATCTTTGTAGAGATTATGGGTTGGAGCAGATAGCAATTGAAAAGGAAGGAAAAGAACCAACTCCGCAAGGCATTGCAGATTTAATAAAACAGGCAAGGAAGGACAACATAACGGTAGTCTTTGCATCACCGCAGTTCAGTACAAAGAGCGCAGAGGTCATAGCCAGTGAGATTAATGGGAATGTTGTTCTGATAAGTCCACTGGAAAGAAACTATATGGAGAATATGCATAAAGTCGCTGAAACTTTTGCAGAGGTTTAAAGAGGAATGATAAATGAAGAGATTATTAGCTTAAAAAACATAGGGGTCAGATTTGGAGATATCCCCGTCCTTGAAGGGGTCAATCTTTCCATAAAGCAGAATGATTTTCTTGCTATTATAGGTCCAAATGGTGGTGGGAAGACTACCCTACTAAAGGTTATCCTGGGGTTGGTTAAGCCAGATGAAGGGGAGGTTAGGGTTTTCGGGGAAAATCCTGAGAAAGGAAGAAGATTAATTGGGTATCTCCCTCAACATACCTCTTTTGATTTAAATTTTCCCATAAATGTTTTTGATGTGGTCCTTATGGGGGGGTATAAAAGATTACTCAAAAACTACTCCAAAAAAGATAAAAAAATCGCTGTAGATGCCCTGAAAACCGTTGAAATGCTTGAATTTAGGGACAGACAGATTGGCAGATTATCCGGCGGTCAGTTGCAGAGGGTTTTTCTAGCAAGAGCAATTGTAAAAGAACCAAGATTGATTTTGTTTGATGAGCCAACGACGGGTATTGATCCTAAGATGCAAAGCTCGTTCTACAACCTGCTTTCAGAATTCAAGAAAAGAATGGCGATAGTTTTGGTAACCCATGATATTGGCGTTGTTTCCACACAGGTAGAGGAGATTGCTTGTTTAAATCGCAGATTATTCTATCACGGTGCAGTAGAAGAGGGATTGAAGAGGCTTGAGACAACATATGAATGCCCAATAGAACTGATAGCCCATGGCATTCCACACAGGGTGTTGGAGAGGCATGAAAAAAAATGATGGAGATTCTTCAATATGAATTCATGAGAAATGCCTTAATGGCTGCTGTTTTAGCAAGTGTAGCTTGCGGGATTGTTGGCGCCTATGTTGTTATAAAAAGGATAGTCTTTATTAGTGGCGGAATTTCTCATGCCGCCTTTGGAGGGATCGGTTTGGGTTATCTGCTTGGAATAAATCCTATTTTGACTGCTATCCCTTTTAGCATATTGTCTGCATTTGGTATCGGAGTCATTAGTAAACAAGGCAGGGTAAATGAAGATACTGCTATTGGGGTATTATGGGCAGTAGGTATGGCATTAGGGATTCTCTTTATTGGCCTAAGCCCTGGTTATGCACCGGATCTATTTAGCTATCTTTTTGGAAGCATTCTTACAGTTCCCTCTTTTGATTTGTGGATGATGCTGTTGTTAGACGTGGTGATTATTTTGACTGTGTTTTTATTCTATAAAGAGCTTACAGCGTTGTCGTTTGATGAAGAATTTTCAGAGGTGGTTGGAATTCCGACGAGATCCATGTATCTATTGTTCTTATGTTTGGTTGCTTTGAGTGTTGTTGTTTTGATAAGAGTTGTGGGTGTTATCCTGGTTATTGCCTTGCTGACAATTCCAGCAGCTATAAGCAGGCAATTCACCTATAATCTCAGAAGATTGATGATCCTCTCAATCTTTACTGGAATTATTCTAACCGTAGTTGGTTTGTGGCTTTCTTACGCCCTTAATCTGGCTTCGGGGGCAACCATTGTCCTAGTTTTGGGATCTGCTTTTTTCATGTCCTCATTCTTTAAAGGTTTGATGCCAACCTGATGGGCTGTAATACCCTGACAGATTGATAATGGGACTGCTTCCTCCTCGGATATCTGTTTCGTTAACTCATCCGCTATTTCAACGCTAAATGAGGAATTCTCAATTATTTAGTTAGATATGAAGAATTCTATAATAAATGCTTTGATATTTATATAGGTATTCAATAATATTAACATAAATTAAAAAATGCACTAAATGGAGGTATGAAAAATGAAAAAATGTAATAAAAAACAGGCGTTGGTAATCGGCATGATTTTGGCCTTAATGTTGATGTCTGTTGTGGTGTCAGCAGACGAGGAGGGCCCGACTGCCGGGAGCAATGGGACTGCGATAGATACTGTCTGGACATTGATTGCTGCATTTCTAGTCTTCTTCATGCAGCCGGGTTTTGCACTACTTGAGGCGGGATTTACAAGGGCAAAGAATGCGGGGAACATTATGATGAAGAACCTGATGGATTTCTCCATAGGGTCGATAGCCTACTTCGTTGCAGGATTTGGTATAATGTTCGGTGCTGGAACGGCCTTCTTTGGAACTGAATACTTTATGATGGATGGTGTTTTAAACACGACAATGTGGGGCACCATTCCAACATACGCCTTCTGGATATTCCAGGTGGTATTCGCAGCAACGGCGGCAACCATAGTGTCCGGTGCCATGGCTGAACGGACAAGGTTCATAGGCTACGTAATCTACAGCTTTTTTATATCATTGTTTATATACCCCATAGTCGGACACTGGATATGGGGTGGAGGATGGTTGTCAACAGGGGATATTTTCTCCTTCTTTGGTAACAATCCAATGATAGACTTTGCGGGATCAACAGTAGTCCACTCCGTGGGGGGCTGGGCTGCGCTCGCAGGTGCTATTGCGCTTGGACCAAGAATCGGCAGATATGGAAAGAATGGGAAGGTGAATACCATACCTGGTCACAGTATAACATTTGCAATCCTTGGGGTCTTTATACTCTGGTTCGGATGGTTTGGCTTTAATCCCGGAAGCACCATTGCGGGAACTGATCTAAGCATAGCAACGATCGCGGTAACTACAAACCTCGCAGCAGCGGCTGGAGCCATAATGGCGATGATAGTGACATGGCTCAAATCTGGAAAACCAGATGTGGGTATGACCGGTAACGGGGTAATAGCCGGGTTGGTCGCAATAACAGCACCATGCGCTGTTGTAAGCCCCTTAAGTGCGATAATAATCGGTGCACTTGCAGGCATAATTGTAGTATTTGCGGTGGAATTCTTTGATAAAATCAGAATAGATGATCCAGTGGGCGCGATATCTGTTCACGGCGTATGTGGTGTGTTTGGCACCCTGAGCGCTGGATTATTTGCAGAAGCATCGTACTCTGGTGGTGTCAACGGATTATTTTTTGGCGGCGGAGTGACGCAGCTGATAAGTCAGACAACTGGTGTTGTTGCAGTGTTCCTCTTTGTGTTCACAGTAACATTTATTATGTTTAAATTGATAGATATAACTGTCGGTCTGAGGGTTTCACCAGAGGAGGAGCTAAAGGGACTGGATATTGGGGAGCATGGTTTGGAGGCATACCCTGACTTTGAGGGCGTAAACCGACCGGGGGAGGGGGGATAAGAGGAGTAAATAAACTACCCCCACCAGATCAAGGATTTGAAAGGGAAAGGCATAACTTAAGTAT
>WALG01000077.1 GCA_015522955.1 DHVE2 group archaeon | reverse complement strand
TAAAAAGGGTAGACTCAGAGAGATTTGTGACATAGCCACCAGTCGTAGCACTCTATCTCGCCCTTCTTCTTCCTCTCTTCTCTGTCTTTTATCGCGTCCACACTTCCAGCGGGCGGTACAATAACGCGATCCTTAATTAATTCGTTGTTAGGCCACTTGTGTGGCATGGCCACCCCGTTAGCATCGCTGATCTGCAAGCCCTTTACGGCGCGCAGAATCTCATCCCAATCTCTGCCGAGCTCCGCAGGATAATACACGATGGCTCTTATGGTTCCCTTTGGATCCACGATGAACACCGCCCTTGCAGTGTTGCTTGCGCCTGTTGGTATCATGCCGAGCCTTTCGGCCAGAGCACCTCTGTCATCAGCGATGATGGGGAACTCTATTTCCACACCGAGATTATCCTTTATCCATTCAGCCCACTTCAGATGCGCAAAGACCTGATCTATGCTCAGACCAATGACCTCAACACCCAGTTCTTTGAACTTTTTCAGACGTATCTGCATAGCATAGAATTCCGTTGTGCATACAGGTGTGAAGTCTCCAGGGTGCGAAAAGAGCACAAACCACTTGCCCTTGAACGCATCGGGCAGTTTCATTCTTCCGTGGGTAGTATTCACTTCTACCTCAGGAAATTTTTCTCCTATCACTACCATTTTCTCACCTCCTTTTTTTACATTTTGTTGTTGGAGCCATATATGGCTCCTCATTCAACCTCCTAACTTAAATATTCATCACAGAGTAAATACTCAACTCAACTCCACCTCATTCTGCCATAGCCCATGGATGTTGCAGTAACTGAGCGCCATTAATTTTCCCTTTTTTGCTGTTTTAAAGTAGAATTTTGCTTTGGGCTCTGTAAGAGGATCGCCATGATTGGTGAATGCAACACGCCCAACCATCACCGGAAACTGGCCATCCTCTGGCTTGAAATATAATTCTATCCATGCTATGTGATGCTCTGGTGTGTTTGGATGAGGAACTTCCTTTCCAACGCTTACTTCTACCTGGATCATATCGCTGATCTTTTTGTATTCTATCACGGGCACATGCTTTTCGCCTTTCCAGTCTCCACTCTTTATGGTCTCACTCAACATTTTTCATCACCTCCTTTATTTTTCCTCATTTACGAGAGGAACGTAAGTTCTGGATCCAAGCTCTCTATCAAGCATCAAAAGACCATGTCCTTGGTCTCCAATCATCTTCAACATTTGAATAATTTCCTCATCATTCGCTTCCTCTTCAACCTGCTCATCCACATACCATTGCAGCAAATTGAATGTGGCACGGTCTTTCTTCTTCTCGGCCAGGTCCACTAAATCGTTTATGCACTTTGTTATATGCTTCTCATGCTTAAGGGTCTCCTCAAAAGCATGTAATGGCGAGTTCCACTGGTTTGGCGGCTCCTTTATAGCATATAGTTTCACTCTTCCTCCGCGCTCAATCAAATACCTGTAGAATTTCATCGCGTGGTCTTTCTCTTCCTGATACTGCACATACATCCAGTTGGCGAAACCCTTAAGTCCGATGGACTCAAAGTATGCAGACATGGAGAGATACAGATACGATGAGTATATTTCCTCGTTAATTTGTTTATTTATTGCCTCTTCTATTTCTTTATCTATCATCTTTTTCACCTCCTTTTTACCTCAATATCTCATAAAATTCTTCATAGGGCATACCCGTGAGATGTACAGGCATGCTCTCAAAAGCCCTTCTAAATACATCCTCCGTATGAGATTTATCATGCATTTCCTTGGATTCCCAGTATGTGAGGATTATGTATTTTGTGGGCTTGATTTCTAAATTTCTCAATTCACCAGGCAATCCGGAGCCTATGGCACTTACACCGCTTACCTTCAGCAATTGTGAGCCAAGAAAGCCCGGAAATTCCTCCGTCGCCCTGCATAGATTTTTCACTCCCTTTTCGAAATCTTCCTCGTGACCAAGACGAACTGCAACGAAGTTCACAGCGCAAATCACATTCTTTCCTTCCCATTCTCTATCCCTAAGTTCTTCCCGATGGATTATTCTTGCATCTATGCCCATCTTCTTGAGTTTTCTCTCTGCAATCTTTGCCCTGAACTCCGTGCCACAACAAACAGCCACTTTCTTTTCCCTGCATAGGGATTTCAGGAAATTCTCATAAAGATAGAGATCGAAATGGGGGATATTTATGGCTCCCTTCACATGATTTTTCAGGAATTCGTCGCGGCTCCTCACATCTATTATCATCTCTTCCATGACCTTGCACCTCAGAACTTCACGAATTTATCGAGGGGCGCTCCACATACAGGACACTTCTCCGGTGGGTCATCGCCCATGTATGTGTAGCCGCAAACCGGGCATATGTAGATGCTTTTCTCCCCTATATCCTCGCCTCTGGATGCTTTTTTCTTAGCCTCACCATACATCTTCGCGTGTATCTTTTCCGCCTCGATTGCAAAGTGGAAAGAGTTCTCTGCGCCTCTTTCATTGAAATACTTCGCAAGTTCCAGATATGCGGGATACATATCTTCCACTTCAAAACTTTCCCCCTCTATTGCAGTTTGTAAATTTTCCTCAGTGCTCTTGATATAGCCAAGATTTCTGGCGTGATTCTTCGCGTGCACAAATTCCGCGTAGGCTATGGCACGGAATAATCTTGCAATGTTCTTCTTTCCTTCTTTATCGGCGATTTCGGCGAATATGCTATATTTCATATGCGCCATACTCTCTCCTGCAAATGCTTCTTCCAGACTTTTTTCAACCATTTTTCTCATGTTTTTCCCCTCTTTTAAGGGCCCACATGCATCATGGGCCAGTATTGGTCGTAATTTTCAAAATTCTTCAAATTTTCCAATTCTTTAGAGAGTATTTCGTAGTGCCCCATCTCCATGTTGGCAAGTATCTGAAACATTCCTTTGATCTTCTCATCCTCAAATCTATTTTTCAAACTCTCATAGAACTCCTTTGCTGCCAGTTCTGCTTGCATTGCATCCTCTATAATTTCACTGAGTAGCCTATCCTCGCTTGGATTTACATGAGGCAAAGGTACTTCACTCTTCTCAGGAAGTATTATCTCCTCATCTCCAATTCTCTGCTTGTAAAGCGCCTCAAGATATACCCGATGCTTATCTTCCTCATTGGCAAGGAAAAGAAGTCTATCCTTGAGAAGCGAGTTTTTTACCCGCTCTGCAAGTAATCTGTAAATCTCATTACTTTCCACTTCGCTCTTGATAGCCACCAGAAGCAAATCCTTAAGCGCAAAATTATCCAAATTCATTTTTTCACCTCCAATTCTTTCAATTTATTCAACACATCCTGCACATGGCCTTTCACCCTCACCTTCTTCCAGATATGGGCCATTTTTCCCTCCGGGTCTATTATAAATGTGCTTCTTACAGTGCCAAAGTATTCTCGCCCATAATTTTTCTTCTTTCCCCACGCTCCGTAACCTTCAATTACCTTATGCTCTTCATCACTCAAAAGAAGAATACCTAACTGGTGCTTATGAACAAACTTTTCATGAGATTTAGGGGAATCTTTGCTCGCACCAATTATAACAGCGTTTAGATTCTCGAATTCTCTTCGCATCTCGGTGAAATCCTTTGCCTCCTGAGTGCATCCCGCAGTATTGTCCTTGGGATAGAAATAAAGCACTACCCACTTGCCGCGGAAATTGTGAAGACAGTACTCCTCACCCTGATAATCTGGCAGACAGAAATCTGGAACTTCCTGGCCTATCTCTATCATTTCATCACCCCTAACTTGCGATGCTTCTCCGCTATTTTCTTTGCAAATTCTCTTATCTTTTCATAATCTTCCTCTCTGGGTAACCCTTTAATCAAAAGTGGTTCAAGGAGTTCCACACGCAGTGAGCCAAGGTTGGATTTGAGTATATCTACGGTTCTTCCGCCCCATCCATAGGAACCCATTATTCCTATAACCTTTGCCTTCGGTTTGAGAGCATTAGCAAGATACGCTGCGTAAACTGCGTTGGGATGTGGTCCAGCCAGAATTGTTGGTGTCGCAATAATTATTGTGGTAACATCAACCATGTCAATCGCTATTTCACCCAGATCCGCTGTGATTAAATCTCTCACCTTCACCTCAACCCTGTATTTGCCAAGATAATCAACTAATGCATCAACCATTTTCTTCGTACTCCCATGCATGGATACGTAAAGAATGAGAACTTCATTCTTCGTTTTTTCAGAAATCCAATCTCTATAGGCATTAATTATGAATCCCGGCTCCCTATACGCCGGACCATGGCTTGGCGCTATAATCTCTGGATTGAGTTTCTCAATCTTCTCTATATTTCTCGTTATTATCTGACGAAACGGCATCATAATTTCCGCATAGTATCTCTTTGCTTCGTGGTATATACGGTCGTACTGCTCCGCAAAGGTGTGGGTGGTGGCAGCATGCGACCCAAAGAAATCGCATGTAAAAGCGATTTTATCCTCCATAAGGAATGTTGTCATGGTTTCAGGCCAGTGAACCCAGGGGGTCATCAGAAATTTTAGAGTTTTACCTCCAAGGCCTAAGGTATCTCCCTCCTTCACTGTCATAAATTTATCTTCAGAGAGATGCAGCAGATCCATCTCAAATGATTTGCATTTTTCGTTGGTCACCACCCTGGCGTTGGGGTATATCTTCAGGAGATCGGGAATGGACCCTGAATGGTCCTGCTCTGCATGATTAGAAACTATGTAATCTATCTTATCCACCTCCAGTTCTTCCAAGTTATTCAAAAGTTGCTCTAATTTCTCTGGTTCTACTGTGTCTATAAGTGCTGTTTTCTTCTCCCCTTTCACAAGATACGCATTGTAACTGGTACCCTGAGGAAGTGGTACGATTTCATCAAATAGTGTGCGCTCCCAGTGGATGGCACCCACATTGTAGACTCCATTCACTATTTTTCTTATCATGGTTATTCCTCCAACTTCTCAAAGAGATCCTTGGATGCTCCGCAAATCGGACAGTTCCAATCCTCTGGCAGATTCTCAAAGTCCGTGCCTGGAGGAATACCGTCATCAGGGTCTCCTACCTGCGGGTCATATATGTATCCACAAACCATACATCTCCATCTCATTCTTTCACCTCCACATATGTTGCGGCTTTCTTAGGTGTCTTTCCCCTAACCACATTGTGATAATAATCATAGGTCATGGGTACACCATCGCCCAATTTTTCGGAATCTATGACCTCTCCTATGAATATGGTATGAGTTCCGGCATCAATTTGTTTCACCACCTTTGCTTCAAGATATCCTAGGGAATAGTCAGTAACAATGGGTGCACCAGTTACTCCTACCTTGAAATTCACTTTTTCAAATTTATTGACATTTCTTCCACTTTGAAATCCAAAGAGTCCAATGAATGGAAATGGTGTTTCTTTGGAGAGTATGGAAACCGAGAAATTTTTGCCGTTTTCAATATATTCGTGAGTTAGATTTTCCTTATTTATGCTGGTTGCTATCTGAATGGGGTTTGATGTAATCTGGAAAACTGTATTGGCTATTTGACCATTGAATTTTTCGCCTTTTCTGGAAGATACTACGTACATTCCATAGGTCATTCGGTGCATAACCCTTCTATCCATAGGCATGGATATGGGTTCGAATTATATAAGTCTTTCGTCTGAATTTCAAATCAAACTGCATGGAAAATTTTAATAAGTAGTTTGCATATAGGTAAAGTAATGGACGAAAAAGACTGGAAAATAATTGAATTACTTCAAGAAAATGCTCGAATATCCTATACTGAGATGGCCAAGGTTCTTGGCGTTACAGAGACAACTGTTAGAAAGAGAATAGCGGAGATGGAAAGAAAAGGGATAATAAAAAAATACACTGTTGAAGTGGACCCTGAAAAATTGGGTTATAAAACCGTTACGATACTCGGTATGGATGTAGAACCAAAATATCTCTTGGAGGCAGCGAAAAAACTATCCGAGATGAAAGAGACGAGATGGGTTGCAACCTCCACCGGAGACCATATGATTATGTGTGAAATTTGGGCAAAGAACGGTGAGGAACTGCTGCACATTTTGACCACAAAGATTGGCAAGATAAGGGGTGTAAAGGATTTATGCCCTGCAATAATAATGGAAAGAATAAAGTAATTCTCCATCTAAAAGGAGATATCACTGCAAGATTTGTGTCACGCAATAATCGTTTTCTCGGTACTGTAGAAATTTCGGGCAAAAAGGAAGTGGCGCATATCCATGATCCCGGAAGACTTGAGGAACTGCTCTATTCTGGTAACAGGGTTCTTTTAAAAAGATACAACAATCCCAGGAGAAAAACAAAATGGGAAATTATAGGTGCGGAATTTCAGCATCACTGGATTTTTATTAACTCAAAGTTCCACAGGGCAATATCTCAAAGGATTATAGAAGACCCTGAAATAAGCCCCTTTGGAAATGTAGATAAAATAATCCCGGAGATAAAGGCCGGAAATAGTCGTCTGGATTATCTCATTGAGAAAGGTGGAAAAAGAATCTGGGTAGAAGTGAAGGGATGTACTCTACTAAAAAATGGTATCTCTCTTTTTCCAGATGCCCCCACACGGAGAGGAACGCGACATGTGGAGGAACTCATAAAAAAGATAGACTCCGGAGACCGTGGCGCATTAATGATTCTCGTATTTCACCATTCAAAATGCTTCCTTCCAAATGCTCAAACCGATCCTCATTTTGCCAGATTTTTCTGGGAGGGCGTGGAGATGGGACTTGAAATATATCCCGTGGAATTAAATTACGATGAAGAAATTATAACCTATGCAGGACCAGTAAAAATCTGCAAAGGGTAAATATTCAAATAATATCTCATATTTTCCATTATGTGGCTGTAAGAGGACTTTTCAAGACTCTTCGAAACAGGAATTTTTTGAAACTGTGGGTAGGACAGGTGGTCTCCAATCTAGGAGATGAAATTGCATTTTTTGGCCTGGGAGTTCTGGTTGTTTTTGGATGGCACGGAAATTCAATAGATTTGAGTATCATAATGATTGCATCCTCACTTCCTGTTCTTTTGCTGGGCCCATTTGCAGGGGTATTTGTGGACAAATGGAATAAGAAGGTAACCATGATGCTGGCAGATCTTATACGGGCATTTCTCGCCATTCTTTTCATTTTCTGCACCACCGTATTTCAGTTGGCCCTTGTGGTGTTTATGATTTCCTCTGTTTCCAGATTTTTCTACCCTGCCAGGCTCTCAATAATACCGGAAATTCTTGAAAAGGATATACTGGTAGAGGCAAATTCCCTCTCACAACTAACCTATATGCTCTCCATAATTCTCGGCCCTGTAATAGCCACTGCAATGATTTATATCCTAGGATATACCTGGATTTTTATATTTGATTCTGCCAGTTACCTTTTCTCCGCCTTTATGATTACTCTCATGATTTATAAGCCACTGAGAAGGATAGGCGCAAAGAAACATGCATTTCAGGAATTTGTTGAAGGTTTGCGCTACCTGTGGGAGAATTCCACAGTACGGGTTCTAATCCTCCTGTTTTCTGTGGTTATGCTTTTTCTGGGTGGCCTGAATGTAATATTTGCAATATACATCAGAGATGTGCTCCATATGGAAGTAGCCGGTTATGGAACCATGGAGGTTTTATTTGGTGTAGGAATGGTTCTGGGCTCCATAAGCACAGGTGTTATTGCGGGGAAAATGAAAGAGGGCAGCATGGTACTTTTCGGAATTCTTGGTATAGGCTTTCTTGTTCTTTTGCTTGCCCTCTTTCCCTTTGCAATTCTTGCATTCGCCGTTGGAATCGGACTGGGATTCTCTGCAGGTTTTCTAAATGCTCCTGCCACCGCACTGTTTCAGAAGTCTGTTGAAGAGGATTTCCGCGGAAGGGTATTTGGTGCCCAGGGTGCAGTAATTCAGGGTTTCTCCCTCCTCTCCATTCTTATCATAGGTCTCCTTGTGGCTAAATTTGGAATTCTACCCATTGTTCTGGCAGCAGGTATCTCAATGCTCTCGCTTTCTATCTTTTTCCTGCTCTCTAAAAGGGTGCGTGATGCCTTGGAAATAGAGAAGATACAAAGAAAATATACCTATCCGTAATCTTCTTATATGAAATCACATTAAACTCCTTGCATATACCTAAAAGGAGGTGAAAAAAGATGGAAGGTGATGAAGATGGCTGTCGGGCTCCACATCATAGCAGATATGTATGGTGTGGATCCAGCGCTCTTGGCTAGGGTCGAAAAGATGAAGAAAGTTTTTGAAGGAGCAGTTAATTTTGCAAAATTGAGTAAGATTTCTTCTGATTATTACCAATTCAGGCCCGAAGGCGCCAGCGGAATTGTTTTGATCGCTGAGTCCCATCTGAGTTTTCATACATGGCCAGAGTATGGACTTGCTACTGTGGATATTTATACCTGTGGCGACCCTAAACAGGCCGATTTGGCATATGAATATATAAAAGCCCAACTTAACCCTAGCCGCGTGGACGTGGTGAGATTGGAAAGAGGTGTGGAATTTGAGAACGAAGAAGCAAATATTAAGATATCTGAAAAGAGAAAGGAGCCCGTGGGAATTAATTAGCCTAGTAGATGCAGACCTAAACGAGTTTGTGAAAGACCTTAAATCGATGATTGATGAAGGATTAGTTGAAGTTAGTCATGGAAAATTAAAATTAACTCCTTTGGGCCTCAAGAAAAGAGAGGAATGGAGAGTAAAGTACTATGACGTGCGTTGCAGTCACTGTGAAGGTAAAGGCATAGAGGAGGATGCATTTGGGATACTGGAGGATTATAAGAAAATTGCTTCCCTGCGTCCTAAACCCATCGCAGAGTATGACCAGGGTCACATAAAAGAGGAGGATGTGATGCGTAGAATTGCCTTCATTTATGAGCGTGGAGACCTTGAAGATACGCGAATTTTAGTAATGGGTGATGATGATTTGATAAGCATAGGAATGGCTCTTACCCGTTTGCCTGAGAAAATTGCAGTTCTTGAGATAGACAACAGGCTTATTGATTTTATAAATAAGGTATCTAGGGAATATAACCTTCCTATAGAAGTGGAAAGATTTGATGTGCGCCATGACCTTTCTGAAAAATATAGAGGAAATTTTGATGTATTTATCACAGACCCGGTGGAAACTTTGGAAGGTATAACTCTATTTCTCTCCCGTGCTGCAACCTCTCTGAGAGGCGTTGGCTCTGCAGGTTATTTTGGTCTGACACATCTTGAAGCCTCTCTTCGGAAGTGGAGAGAGATAGAGAAAAGACTTCTTAACATGAATTTTGCCATTACAGACATGCTTAGGGATTTTAATGTTTATCCAATGAAAGAGAATCTAGAAATTGCACAGGAGGACTATATTATTTCTCGTCGTATTTCCGATATTGTTGGCACTGGTAAAATCGACGCGGATTTTTATCGTTCCACGCTAATAAGGGTAGAGGCTGTAGATAATATTCGCATTCCGGTGGTAGGTGATGTGAAATTGAAGGATGAAATTTATGTGGATAATGAATCTCTTGTTACTGCAAAGGCAACGAGGCGAGTTAAATGATGACTTTAGTACCCACAAAGGTATTCTTCACCAAAGGTGTGGGAAGGCATGAGAGTAAACTTGGCTCCTTTGAACGAGCCTTAAGAGATGCAGGAATAGCACAGTTCAACCTTGTGGAGGTTAGCAGTATATTTCCACCCAATGCTGAGATAATATCCCAGGAGGAAGGATTAAAATTTCTAAACCCCGGGCAAATAGTATTTGTGGTTCTTGCGCGGAATTCCAGTAATGAATTAAATAGGATGCTCTCCGCCTCCGTGGGGTTAGCGATACCCAGAGATAGAAGCAAATATGGATATCTCAGCGAGCATCATAGTTTTGGGGAGACGGAAGAGGTGGCAGGTAACTATGCCGAAAATCTTGCTGCTGAGATGCTTGCGTCTACATTGGGATTGCAGAGTCACCTAGAGTGGGATGAAAAAAAAGAAGTATGGAAATTGAACGATAAGATTCTCATGACCTCAAATATCACTGCTACCGCAGTGGTTGAGAGGCCTAACCAATGGACCACTGTTTTGGCTGCTGCAGTTCTTGTTCCCTGATTCAAATTTTTACTTGTTATTATTTCCATCAAACCTATACCAGAAAAGACGATTCCAAGCCTTGGGAGACCAAGTAGCAACCTCAATAGTGTACTCCTCTATAACTCTGCGCTGGTGGAGGAATCTGTGAATTCTATAATTTAATTTCTCCAGGTCTTTCTCATAGAATCGTAGAAATAATTTGTTACCCATATACTCAGTAACTTCATAAATATATGGTGTCTCTCCACATTCTTTAATGAATTCAATAACCTCACTTACAGGCACCTGATTATTTATTTTCACAACCACATCAGCATATGCTACATTAATAGGACCAAAGTAGAGAAGACCAAG
>WALG01000076.1 GCA_015522955.1 DHVE2 group archaeon | reverse complement strand
TCTCAACTCCGTATATCTCTTAAGTTGTTCTAAGAGGTGCACTCCATTCTTGGGAAGTTGCGGGTAATTGTAAATTGTCCCGCCAGGTCTCTCGTTGTAAAAAGGACGATTGCAGCCGGGGCATCCTGAAGTAAGGAATGGCACTCCACGTAGAACCTCTTTCTTCTCTCGTTCATTGGCATTTATTTCTGCAACGCGGGAATCTTCAAATCTCAGGAAATCATCGTAACCCTTGTACAGGAGATATCTTGTCAGTTGAATTGCTCGATACCTGCCCACATCGGGATAATTACCACCATTCACCGGAGTATAAGAAAACAGGGCAACAGTTATGCCTTCATCTCTCAATTTTTTCATCACCCTGTATAAGTCAAGATCACTCTCGCCCAATCCTACAATGAGATGTGTGTTAACCTCGTGGAACATTTTTTTTGCGGTATCAAGGGCACCCCATGTTGCTTCCCAAGTGAATCTGTTACCTACACCTCCGCCTTTCACTCTGTAAAAAATTTCTGGATTGGCAGCATCAAGAGCAAAGCTGATTATATCTACCCCCGCCTCCTTAAGGCGTAGCATATCCCCACGAGTTATGGGTACTATCGAGACCGAGACAGGAATATTTTTAGGAAGAATAGAAAGCAGGGAAAGGAGGTCATCCACCATCTCCGGATAATCAAGGGTTTGAAAGCATATTCGTGCAAAACCCTCTAACCTGGAGAGAACCTCTTCGGGATATGGAAGCCAGAGCACACGAGAGAGGTAACCTTCTTTTCTTCGACTTCTGGCCTGTGCACAGAAAGAGCAGTTGGAGATACATCTCTCCCCTACCATTATGTATGCTGTGGTTGGCTCTGCAAGCATTTTACCCTTTTTTAGACCCATTTTAACGGCAGTTCCATATGAGAGACGAATTTGCATATTCTTCACCTCTATAATTCTCGCCTATCTAACTCGTTATTAACAATCGCAATTACATGAGAGGATAGCAAACTTTGGGGACCCACAGAGATTACTTCCGCGCCTCCATCATAAATCTCTTTCTCCTCCTCTTCTCTCATATTCACATTATCGCTGAGAATAAAGACCACATTTTTTGGAATAGAGATACTTTGTATATCTTTACCATCTTCTCTCAAATACAGGAGTTTTCCTAAGGAACCTGCCTCCTGTAAAGTTTCTGTAAATGTGACTTTTTTTATGAAAAATCCCGGAGAGGTCTGAACTTCGTGGTCGGAGAGTTTTATTACTGCGTTTCTAATAAGTGCTGCGGTACTGCGCTCGTCTGGATTCAGGTATCTCACCCGTGAGGCATCGATTTTGAGCAATGCATTGAGTTTTGAAAAATAAGCGAGAAAAATAACATCTTTGCGGATTGCATGCGATAAAAATATGGCTGCATTTATACCCCTGCATATAACATCAATTCTCCCCGAACCCGGGAGATCATTGAGATTTATCTCGCCCTGGAATTTGTGGGATACCACGAGATACGCTCTCATACCAATCCCGAGAGGTCCATGTTTCCGCTCTTCAACTGTTTTCTCAGGGCACGCATCAACTTCCGATTGCCGCGCATTTCTTTCATCATCTTCTTCATCTTATGATATTCTTTGAGAAGAGATCTTACTTCCTGCTCATCTCTCCCACTTCCCAAGGCTATTCTCCTTATTCTGTTCCCCTTTATGATCTGGGGATTTTCAAGTTCCTCATAGGTCATAGAATCCAGTATTACACGATATCTCCGTAACTTCTCCTCACTCTCCTCCACAAGGTTCTTGTCCACCTCACCCATCTTAAAAAGCGGCAGGGAATAGAGAATTTTTTGAAGTATACCGGGCTTGGCCATCTGCTCCCAGACCTCATACATGTCCTTGAGATTGAATTTGCCACTCACCATCTTTTCCATGACCTTCTCCGCTTCCTCCTCCTGCAACTCCAGTTCTTTGGCAGTCTCAAGAAGGGTTTCAAGGTCGCCCATGCCCAGCAGTCTGGAGATGAACCTTGTGGGATTAAAATGCTCCAAATCTTCAAGATGCTCCCCTGTGCCTATGAAAACCACAGGTGCACCGGTGGTACCTACTGCACTTAAGGCTCCTCCACCCTTAGCGCTACCATCCATCTTGGTAACTATTACCCCTGTAACTCCTACAGCCTCGTGAAAAGCCTTTGCCTGCTTTCCCGCCTGCTGCCCTATGGTCGCATCTATTACAAGAAATATTTCGTTGGGTTTTATTATCTCTTTCAAGTCTTTGATTTCCTGAATAAGGTCCTCCTCCAAGGCATGACGGCCGGATGTATCAAATATGAGGACCTTATCACCATGAAAGTGTTTCATGGCCTCTCTGGCTATTTTTCGTGCATCTTTCTCTCCGGGGATTCCAAATACGGATACTCCCAGTTTTTCACCCAATTGCTTCAACTGTTCGTATGCTGCAGGTCTGTGAACATCACAGGCCACCAGGGCAACGGATAATCCTTTCTTCTGAAAATACCTTGCCAGTTTTCCTGCGGTAGTGGTCTTACCCTGCCCGTAAAGACCTACAAGCATTATTTTCTGAGGGTGCAGAGAGACCTCCTTCTCTTCGCCCAGAATTTTAACCAGTTCCTCATAAATAATTTTGATTAGAAAATCACGGATACTCATCCCACTTGGAGGCTTTTCCTCAAGGGCTCGCTGCTCAACATTCTTGGAGAGTTTTAGAGCAAGATGTACCTCCACATCACCCTTGAGAAGAGCACGCTGTATATCCCTCACAACCTCCTTAATAAGGGCTCTATCCACATGCCCCGCCTTAGTAATTTTCCTCATGGTCTCTCTTAGAGACTGGCCTAGGGAATCAAGCATACACCTTTAACATATCTGCAATTTAAATCTTTCTCCCCAAACATAGAAAAAGGAAGTGGAATTGGAGCCATATAAACCTTATCTTTTTGTGCAATTTTCAAAAACGCTATGATACCGATTGGTGAAATAATGAAAAGCAAACTCAGACAAAGGGTACGAATAGGATTACGCCAAACGTATTTGTTACAATTATAAGCCATGAGATAATTACCATCAGGAGTAGTTTACTTTAAGGACGAATCTTTATAAATGGATTCATCTTACCCATTCATAGGGCGCGTGGCCTAGCCAGGATATGGCGGCAGCCTCCTAAGCTGCAAGCCGCGGGTTCGAATCCCGCCGCGCCCGCTAAATGAAATGCATTTTTATGGATTCGGAAGGCATATGCCATGGACGCTATAAAGGATTTAAGTGCATAGAGGAGAAATGCGAAGATTATGGTAAGTACATGGTGCCGGAGGGTGTATGTGCTTACTGGCGTGATGGATACTGCAAAAAACTGCACATATTTACCTGTGATGGAAAAAATAAAAAATGCCCCTATTATCGCGAGTGGATTGAGGAGGAGGAACTCGTGCTTTTCAAGTGAGTTATTCCACCGAAATGCATTCCCCGTTTCTTCCCTCGTCAATGGCACGCAGGATATAAGATGCAACTTTTTCTGGTGGGTCACCAAATCCGCTACCATGAAATTTTCGTAGCATATCTGTATCTGTAGGTCCCGGTGCCACACACACAACCTTTATTCTGGAGGTAAATTCCTTGGCAAGAGATTGAGTTAATGCAATCACCGCGGCCTTGGATGCACAGTAGGGTGCAGCATTTGCCATGGGATACTTCCCAATAATTGAGGATACATTGACTATCACGCCTTCCTCCATATAATCTATCACTGCACGAATCATATTGAACACACCAAAAACATTAACCTGAAAAATACGTTCCCACTGGCTGGGCATCGTTGCTGCGAATGGTCGAACATCATATACCCCAGCATTATTGACAAGCACCTTTATTTCTCCCATTTTGGCTGCCTTTTGCGCAATTCTTTGTGCGTCCTGATACTCACTTACATCTCCCTGAACTGCCAGACCTCTCCCTTTCTGAGATTCAATGGCCGCCACAGTTTCCATTGCCTTTGTTTCATTTTTGAGATAGGTAACCACCACCGCATAGCGGGATGCTAAACGTAGGGCGGTAGCCTTGCCTATGCCTCGAGACCCACCAGTTACTATGGCCACATCCATATATGTGATATCTCTGCATAGAAGATAAATCTTGCTGGCAAGAGCGAAAAATTAATGCATCATCATGCAATTGCATGTTTATGAAAGCGATAAAAGCCAGGGTATTATACGATGGCACACCAGATGGAGTGAAAAAAGATGTATATGTGCTTTTTGATGAAAGAATCCAGAGAATCTCAAAAGATAGACAGGGCGCAGAGGTAATTGCGGAGGGTATTGTGACACCTGCCTTCATAGATTCCCACTGTCATATCGGTATGGCCAGGAGTGGTGAGCCATACTACGAGGATGAAACAAATGAGCAGATGAATGCCATATATCCTCTGGTGGATGCTATTCATTCGGTGTATATGGACGACCCCGCATTCAGGGAGAGTGTGGAGCATGGAGTTCTATATTCCCATGTGATGCCGGGGAGTGGTAATATAATCGGTGGAAAAACCGCAGTTATAAGAAATTTTGGAAGAGATATTGAGGAGGCATATGTACAGCATATAGGAATCAAGGCAGCCTTAGGGTACAATCCCCGGAGTACCACTGAGTGGAAAGGTACGAGACCAAGTACAAGGATGGGTGCCGTTGCACTCCTGCGTGAGCAACTCATCAAGGCTCAGAAAATGAAAACACTTGTGAAAAAGAAAAAGAAAATGAAGGAAGAGGTGGAGCCACTTACCGAAATATTTATGGACATTCTTGACCAGAAAATGCCACTTATGGTGCATGTTCACAAGGAAGATGATATCATGGTGCTAATGCAACTCATAGACGAGTTCGGAATTAAGGCAGTGATAAACCATGGTGGTGACGTTCACTCCCGTGAACTCTGGGAAAAAGTGAAAAAAAGAGGACTGGATGTAATTTACGGTCCAATAGACGCTTTCTCCTACAAGGTGGAACTGAAACATGAGTACTGGGGAAATGTAAAGTATCTTGCTGAGGTGCATCCGCGGTTCTCCATAATGAGCGACCATCCTTTCGCCCTACAGAGAAATCTCCATCTGCAACTGAGATACTTCCGCAGATTTGGCATGTCACGACCTGAGAGTATATCCCTAATCACGGGTACAGCAGCGGATATCCTGGGATTAAAAAATATTGGCAAAATAAGGAAGGGGGCTCTTGCGTCTCTTCTTGTCTGGAACGACGAGATATTCAGTCTGGAATCTTACCCAACCATGGTGATAGGCGAAGGAAAAGTTCTCTACGAGACATAGCCCAGATTCCGGAGAAATAAATGTGCTTTCATTAATACTTTTTTTGATGTATCGTAGGTTATTCTCTCCACCGCTTCATCATACGGAAGCCAGATGTATCCGTCATGCTCGTAGGAGAGTTTCACATTCTCATTATCTGCAAGTCCAATGAAATATACAACTTTTTTCTCCACAAGAGTATCCCTCTCTCTGAATTTATAGCATATTATTTCATGGAATCCGAAGAGTATCTCCACATCCAGGCCTGTTTCCTCAAAAACCTCCCTTTTAGCAGTTTTGACCTCCGATTCTCTAGGTTCTACATGTCCCTTTGGAAAATCCCAGTGTCCGGTTGGATAATGAAGCAAAAGATATTTTCTCGTTTGGGGATTATAAACCACAGCACCCGCAGACTTTTCTCTTCTCATATAATAATGCAGGCATTGAATATTTATAACTTTTTCTAAGGATATGAACACATTCTTCTACAGATTTTCAAAGGTTTTAAATAATTCTCTATGCTTAACCGTGCTGTGGAAAGTGAGGAAATCCTTTATCTCTACAATCTTCGCCGATTTGGAATGAAGATGGATCTCTCTATAATGTACAGTCTTGCAGAGCAACTTGGAAATCCTCATGAAAGGTTCAAAAGTGTACATGTAACGGGAACCAATGGTAAAGGTTCGGTGTGTGCCATGCTCTATTCTATTCTTCGCAGGAGGTACAGTGTGGGTCTTTACACGTCACCTCATGTGGAAAGATACACAGAGAGAATAGTGGTGGATGACAAAGAAATTGATGAAGATTATGTGGTCTCTTTTATAAGGAATTGGAAGCCTACTATTGAGAAACTGGCAAGTGAGAACAGAAACCCCACATTTTTTGAGGTCACTACAGCCCTTGCATTTGAATATTTCGCCGAGAGAAACGTGGATTTTGGAGTTCTTGAAGTAGGTCTCGGGGGCAGACTGGACGCTACAAACGTAGTAACCCCAGAGGTGAGTGGAATAGTAACCGTGGATCTGGAGCATACAAATGTGCTTGGGGATACCATTGAGAAGATAGCATGGGAAAAAAGTGGGATTATAAAGAACAATGTGCCAGTGGTAGTGGGTGAGAAGAAAAGAGATGCCATTGAGGTAATCAAGAGAGTGGCGGAAAAGAGAGGTGCAAGATATCACAATGTGAATGAGGAGATGCATGTGGAAAATGCATCTCTTAATTTTGATGGAACACATTTCAAGGTTCTTTCCCCGATAAGAGAATATGATGTGCACATTCCTCTAATTGGAAGGCATCAGATTCTAAATGCACTTGTAGCCATAAGAATGGCCGAAATTCTCGGTGAGAATTACTCTATAAGCCATGGAGATATAGAGAGAGGTCTCGGTGCAACTCACTGGCGCGATAGATTCGAGATAAAGCGTAGAGAGCCTCTTTTAATTTTCGATTCTGCCCATAATCCTTCCGCAATGAAAATTCTCGTTGATACTGTAAGGGATCTTGGAATTCAGGAGCCTCTTATTCTCTTCTCCATACTCTCAGATAAAGATATCAAGAATGTACTACATATTTTATCTACAATCTCCAGAAAAATCGTAGTGACAGAGATAAATTACGAAAAACGTAGAGCGGCATTAGAGAGTATAAGGAAAATGGCCGGGGGATATTTTCAAGAAATTCATGCGTTTAAAGATTCCTGCAATGCATTGAAATATGCTCTTTCTACGGGAGAAAATGTGATATGCACGGGTTCTATATATCTACTGGGGGAACTAGAAAAATGCCTGAAGTCATTGCAGTGACAATGGAAAATCCTGAGTTTGAAAATCTTATTTCCTCCCTGGGTTACGAAATTGTGGGCAGGATATTGATAGGAGATAAAAGGAACGCAAAATACTTTATTACCCGTGGAAAATTGCAGAAGTTAAAGGAAATGGTTCAGGACCTTCAGGCAGATAAAATCATTGTGGATCATGTGCTACGGTCATCCCAGTGGTACAATCTTGAAAAAGAGATTGGCGTTGAGATTATGGATAAAGTTCGTCTCATCATCGAGATTTTCGCAGATAGGGCACGTAGCAGAGAAGCCATGCTCCAGGTGGAATATGCAAGGCTACAGTACGATATCCCCCACATTAAAGAGATTATTCATCAGATAAGGAGTGGAGAACATCCTGGATGGATGGGTGGAGGGGAGTATGAAATTGCAGATTATTATGAGCAGATAAGGAGAAGAATGGCCCGAATAAGAAGAAAAATAGAGAAGTTAAAGATTCAGAGGGAGGAGCGCAGAAAGATGAGAAAACAGGTAGGATATGTGCTTGTGGGCATTGCGGGCTATACCAACAGCGGTAAGAGCACTCTTTTAAAAGCACTCAGCGGGAGGGATGTGCTCATAGAGGAACGTATGTTTTCGACCCTGAGTACAAGAACCTCCAAACTTGGAAGGGAGAAGATTCTAGTAACGGATACAGTTGGTTTTGTGGAGGATATGCCCCCCTATCTTATCAACGCCTTTGAACCCACGCTTGAGGAGATATACCATGCGGACATAGTGATTCTCCTTCTTGATGGTAGTGATGATGTGAATACTTTCAAAAGAAAAATGAATCTTGTTCTTGATATAATTGGAGGAAAAGTTCATGGCAAGATTATTCCCGTAATAAACAAAATAGATATTGCACAAAATATTGAGCAAAAGATAGAAATTGCAAAGGAGATTAAAGAACCCGTACTAATCTCTGCAGTTAATGGAACCGGACTTTATTCTCTTATAGAGAGAATTAAAAAGGAGGCAGGAATAAAAACATATGAGATTGCTATTTCTCCAGAAGAAAACGATGTTATTGAATATATTGGCAGGTACGGCAAAATTCTGGAAATAAAGAAAGACTCCGTACTGCAAATAAAATTTGAAATGCAGGAATCCTTTGCAAATTCCCTTTTTCCTCACCAATATTTTCCACAGGAAATGAAGGGGGGTTGAAGAGAGATTTAATGGTTTTGGTAATCGTGTTGATAAAAAAATCTTTTTTAACTACCACATCATACCTACCTTTAGTTCGGGTGGAATTATGAGGGAGGCCAACATATTTGAAAGACATATGCGTAGGGGGACCCTATTCAAGCCTCGGAGAGAGGCGCTGTATCCTGATTATCTTCCAGATTATTTACCTCATAGAGAGAGTGAAATTGATAAACTGGCGGAGATTCTTGTCACAGCGTTAAGAGATGAAAAACCATCTAATATTCTGATTTACGGGAAAACTGGTACGGGGAAAACGGCAGTAGTTAGGTATGTTGAAAGGGAGATGAAAAGAGCCAGAGAGGTATATGATAGCAGTGTTGAAATGCTCTATCTGAACTGCGAAACGGTGGACACACCATACTCCATTCTTCAAAACATAGGCAATTATTTCATAGAGAACTGGAATGAGAAGATTCCATTTACAGGCTGGCCTCTGGATAAGGTTTTCTCTGTTACACAGGAAAAAATTGATATCTGGGGAGGTATTCTTATCATAGTACTTGATGAGGTAGATAAACTCGTTACAAAAAGTGGTGACGATATTCTGTATCAACTTCTCCTCTTAGATTCTGAGATGAAAAATGCAAATCTGAGTGTTATCGGCATCTCAAACGAACTCAAATTCACAGATTTACTGGATCCCCGTGTAAGGAGCAGACTCACTCAGGAGAAACTGATATTCACACCCTATAATGCATATCAACTTGAGGATATTCTTCAAGAAAGGGCAAAGATAGCAGTGAAGGATGGTGTTGTGGGTGAAGATGTGATAAGCGTTTGTGCGGCCATAGCCGCTCAGGAGCATGGAGATGCAAGGAGAGCAATAGAACTTCTTCGCATCTCTGTGGAGATAGCCGAGAGAGAGGGAAGTGAAAAGGTAGAGATTCGACATGTTTATCAAGCCAAAAACAAGATTGAGATGGATTGTGTGAGCGAAGCAATAAAGACTTTACCCTTGCATTCCAAAATCCTGCTTCTTGCCCTTGCCCTCAACGAAGAGGCAGGAAGAAACTACCTTACCACGGGGGAGATTTACGAAATATACCGGAATCTTTGCAAGAGAATAGGTATGACGCATCTTACCCAGCGTAGAATATCGGACCTAATCTCTGAGATGGATATGCTGGGGCTTATCAATGCATCTGTAAAATCCTTTGGAAGATATGGCAGAACGAAGGTTGTGGAATTGGCACTGCCATACATCGAAGTTAAAAAAATTGTTCTCCAGGATGAACTCCTAGAGGAACTGGGAAACGTGAAACTTCAATCTCAGAGGAAGTTATTTTTCTAAATCCTCGAGAGGAGGTTTTTTCTCTTCCTTAAAATCATCATTCGCTTCCTCACTATTTTCTCTCTTTCTGAATCTTTCCAATATACTTTTTCGATGCTCAATCAGATAGTCTGCGATGAATGTCAACGCTATAATCCCTATTATGGACACGGCAAGATTTACCTTGGTGTTCTCCGGGATTTCGTTTGTGTTTGTGCCCGTAACATAAAGTTTTATGGCTCCAAACCAAGGTATCTCACCAACAGCCACTCCCTCGATCATATTATAATTCACCAATTTCGGGCATATGGGCACAAAATCCACACTATTCTGGTCGTAAGCGTATGATCCATATTTTGCCAAATTATGGTCACCCATGGTGATGAAACCCTCATACCCTACCTTCTCAGGGTCAAGGTCTTTGGGGTCTGTATGTATAATTATGCTCTTATGAGCATAGCCCACATCCTTGATTATTATTTCATTTCTCGTAACCTCCAGCCAAGAGGGATAGTTACCATTTTCAAATCCTCTTATTACCCACCGGGAACCTGACCATTTAAGATAAACTATGGCGCGGTGAATTATGGACTGACCATTATAGTTGTATATAATTACATTTCCATAATCTCCATAGGTATGATAATTCTTCATTCGCCCTTCCACGTACGTAACGACATCATCCTCGGAATAGACCTTTTTCACAAGCACTATGTCACCGGTATCTGCGGTGCCTATGTGTGAAATGGAGCCATGCTGCATACTTTCAGACTCTATGACCACCAGCGGAGGCCAGTTCTGGGTGTATGCGTAAAGGGAAAGAAATATTACCGCAACTATAACTACAGAGATAATTATATCCTTCGCTGTATCCGCTGCAAATTTTTTACTGCTCTCCTTCATTCGGAGAGATTAAGGGGTATAAGGATAAAAATATTTTGAATGACAAGCGTTTTATCAATGGTGCAAAGAATCTCATGATGCCACCGATAGAGCCCTCCCAGATAAAGCAACTTCTTTGGGGATGAAACATTTTTCTTTCTGAGAAAATGGTTTAGTGGGCCCGCCCGGATTTGAACCGGGGACCTCCCGCGTGTGAGGCGGACGTCATAACCACTAGACCACGGGCCCTTAAAGGATTATAAGAGTTGGGTATTTTAATCTTATGCTACTCATCTCTTCTTGGCAAAAAGACAGGTTTCTAAAGTAAAAACTAAGTACTCATAAATCTTACAAGCCTACAATGCAGATGTTAGATGACCCGATATATTGCCCAAGATGTGGTCATAAAGTTGACCCGGAGTGGAAGGTATGTCCATACTGCGGATATGACCTCGCCCAGTTAAATGTGAAAAAGGATGTTGAAAAAGGGCAACCACAGGTTCCTGCAGCACCGGTTCAGAGTATACCTCCACCATCCTATTATCCTACTCGCAAAAAGCATACTGGACTGATGATAGGTGTCGTGGTTCTCATTTTAATTGTAGTTCTTGTGCCGGTCATTTACTATGCTATTCTACCTGCAGCAGAGAAGGCAACAGGTACCACAGTCACCACTGGGGCAATTAGGGTAATCTATCACTCGGTTCTGGGAAATGATATCAAAGTTTACATAGATGATGTGTACATGGGAACGTATACATCGGATGAATATCATGTATTCTACGGCATATCCCCAGGAACCCATGTGGTCACAGTAAAGAGTTTGCATGATGTCACTCTTGCCTCTAAGGAGGTTACGGTGAGAGCGGGAGAAACTACAACAGTGGAACTTCATGTTGGCAGTCTCTGATAGGTCTATGATAGAATAGAGGAAAATTGTTCAATATTCAGAATATCGCAACCCTTATATTCTGAGTTGCAATGGTAAAAACAATGTACTGGGATGTTAGATTACTCTCTGCCTCTTATTCAAGGGAAGATGGAGGGGTAGTGGTGGAACTCTACGGACGCACCCGGGAGGGGGAGAGCATAGTTATACGTTGTAAAGGCTTTAAGCCCTATTTTTACCTTGTGGAGCCACCTGTAACCCTTCTCGAGACTCTTTCCCGGGACCCTGAGATCATCTCTCTGGAAGAGGTAAAACTGTGGTACAGAGACAGAGAAAGAGACTGTGTGAAGGTCACGCTGCACTCACCATGGAAGACCCCAAGATACAGAAGAATGAGCCAGGAATACTGCGAGGTGCTAGCCGCAGATATACCATTCCATCAACGTTTCATCTATGACTTTGACCTGGGCTCCTGCATAAGAGTTTTTGGAGAGAGAGTGCAGCAACCCCGCTACTCTGTGGATATTGTAGTTGAGGCTCAGAGGTTTGAGAATATTGAAGAATTTAAACCACCTCTTAAAATTCTCAGTTTTGATATTGAAAACTCAATGAAGGATGGTAGAATATTCACTATCGGCATGGCACTCTGGGAAGATGGAAAGTTACAGAAGGATAACATAGTGGGTGAAGAGAGAGAAATTCTCACGAAATTTGTGCATTTAGTGAGAGAGAAAGACCCTGATATAATCACAGGCTATAATATTGATGGTTACGACCTGGAACTTCTTGCAGAGAGGTATAAAAAGTATGGCCTGGAGTTCTCAATAGGTAGAGATGGCAGCAAACCGCAGAGAATCGTAGGGCAGTTCTGGAGAGCCCACGGACGTGTAATAGAGGACGCTTGGTGGGCGGTTAAGAAAGAGTTGAGACTCAAGCAGGAAACTCTACAGGCCGTATCCATGGAACTTCTGGGCGAGGGAAAAATGGATGTGGACCGTACCAACATCGATGAAGAGTGGGCAAAAAATCAGGAAAGAGTAGTGGAATATTGTATGAAGGATGCAGAACTTGCACTTAGGATTCTTCTAAAGATAGGTATAATAGATAAGTATCTGGACCTTGCCACGGTGACTAAATTTCCATTAGATGACGTGATACATTCCGGGACCTCGACATGGGTTGACTCTCTTCTTATAAGGGAAGCAGATAGGCATGGAATAGGGGTGCCCCTCCAGGGGCAGGAAAGAAAAGCACACAGAATAGAGGGAGGATACGTGCATACCATTGAACCTGGACTCTATCACTGGGTATGTGTGCTGGACTTCAAAAGCATGTATCCCAGTATAATTATCAAGTACAATGTCTGCTTTACTACTCTGAGTGAGGAAGGGGAGATTTCAAGTCCTACGGGAGCGAGATTCCTAAGCAGAGAACGCCGTGAGGGAATTATTCCTAAAATTCTCAAGGACCTGATGGAGAAGAGAGACTCGCTTAAAAGGATGATGCGTGAGCATCCGGAGAGAAGAGATTATTACAACGGTCTCCAGCAGGCTGTAAAGATACTTATGAACTCATTTTACGGAGTTCTTGCCTCCTCCTTTTACAGGTTCACAAATCCGAAAATTGGTGCAAGCATCACAGGCTTTGCTAGAGAGACCATAAAAAGAATAATTCAGGATTTGGAAGATAAGGGTCTTAGGGTAATATATGGGGATACTGATAGTGTATTTTTCCAGTCTCCATATCAGGAACTGCCTCGTACAGTTGAGTTTGGAATGGAGATGGCCAGAGAAATTTCCAAGCGAGAGCAACTGATTCTGGAGTTTGAAAAGATTCTTGAGCCCTTCTTCTCCCACGGTGCAAAAAAGAGATACGTGGGGCGTGTTGTATGGCCTGAAGAGATGCGTGGTGAAATGGTGGTACGTGGCTATGAACTACGACGCACTGATTCTTTTGACCTGCAAAGCGAATCTCAAAAAGAAGTTTTTGAGAAAATATTAGATGGGGACATCGAGGGAGCCATTGCACTTGCCAGGGAAATTGTGGAGAGGGTACGTAGAGGTCAGGTGCCCGTGGAAAAACTTGTAATCTCCCGCACAGTCAGGGATTTCAGAACATACAAAAATCCAGAATCCATGGCCAATGTTCAGGTGGCCAAGAAACTGATGGGTATGGGCTATGAATTTATCCCAGGGATGAAGGTTTCATGGATTGTTGTGAATGCCAGGGGCTCCAGGCAGGATGTGGAGCCTTATATACCTGGCAGACCCTTCATAAAACGTCCAGATTACAAATATTATGCTCGCAGAATAGCAGAGACGCTGGCCAGAATTACTGAGGTTTTTGGAGTTGACCAGGAAAATCTGCTGACAGGCAGTAGGCAGGTAAATCTAGGTACCTTTGGTAAAGATAGCGAAAAAAATGAGGAAAAGAAAAAAAGAAAAACACTGTTTGATTTTCAGTAACTTTTTATAGGTTGAGGGGAATTCTGAAGTGGTGAGCATCATGGAGCAGGATATTGGAAGAATATTTATGTTGAGATGCCCTGAGGATGAGGAACTTGTATCCTATATTACAAAATTTGCAGAGAAGCAGGGCATTAAGGGCGGTATTGTAAACGTGATTGGTGCCCTGAGAAATGCCACGATAGGTTATTTTGACCCTATAGAGGGACACTACATTAAGATTAACATTCCTTACCATACAGAGTTACTCTCGGGCATGGGAAACATATCCATCAAAGAGGAGAGACCATTTCTCCACCTTCATGTTGTTCTGGGTGATAGAGAAGGCAATGTTAAGGGCGGTCATCTTTTCTCTGGAACTGTTTACGTTGGTGAAATTTTCATTATGGAGATAAAAAATGCACCTCAGCGCAGGAAATACGGTAACTTGCATTTGTGGCCCCCCACACCGCTCTAAACATTTTGCAGGATGACAAGAGAGTAAAATTTCAAC
>WALG01000075.1 GCA_015522955.1 DHVE2 group archaeon | reverse complement strand
TTATAACCCATTAAAAGATTATAATAATAGGAGTATATAAACCCTTCATCTCAGCACGAATATACCATCCTCTGTAATGTACATTCTCTTGGGCTTTGGATCGTACTCACTCCCTCTCATTTTGAGTATCCTTATGTATCTTTCATACCCGGATGGAGTTAAAGTCTTCTCTAATTTTATCACACCGGAACTGAGGAGTGTCTCTCCTCGGAGATCCATTGTATCCGATGCCGTAATAAGCGCTGTAGAGTCTATTCCAGGAAAGAAGGTAAAAAGGCGATGAATACCTAGCATTGGAGCCGTAGGATCAACCCCAAAGGTTTTAAACACCGTTAATGAATCCAGCACGATTCTATCGTATTTTCCCTCTTTTATCTGGTTGAGAATTTTTATGATGAGCCCCTCCACACTGAGTCCTCCACTTTCAGCATTCTTATCTATCGCATGGGCCTTGCTTATTTTTCCCTTGGCCGTTATATCCCTCACAGATGGTGCTGTGGAGTACAATAATTCTGCAGGCACAGCATCCATTACATGAAGTTTACTGAGATTCCACCCGAATCCAAGTATAATCTCCTGGAGAACTATGGAAGGACTCTTATCCACAGAAATGTAAAGACAATTCTCCCCATTATTGAGACCCTCAAGAAGAAATTTTGCTGCGATGAGAGTCTTACCTGAACCGGTGGGGCCAACAAGAAGATAAGTGCCCCCCTCAATAAGCCCCCCATTAAGCATTTTATCGAGGCCTGCAATACCAAATTTTTTTCTCATTCTTGCTTCCTCCTTATAAATTTGAGATAGAATTTTTCTTCCACAGTAAATCCACTCTTGGTAAGGGTTAGAGGCACATTTTCAAGAGGTGCGTTGAAGGTAGCCTTCTCTATGAGAAGATTCATAACTGTGTTACTATTTTTTGTTTTAACCAGATGAAATACCGAATCCACAACAGATTTTTCAAGTTGAAGATCATCGAAATCTTCTGCTATCACTATAACCGTGGATTTGGAGTGACTCACCAAAAACTGGAGAAAAGAGTGCACACCACCTACTGAGTTCAAGCCACGCATATAGAAATACCTAAGGGAGGTAATAGAATCCACCACGATTCGGTCATATCTCCTTCGGTCAAACACGTTTTTGAGTGTGGCTTGAAGTGAGAGAACATCTGCTTCTAAACCCTTCGTACTCCTTTTAAGATTTTTCATCTTAACCGGCTTGGCTATGGGAGTCACCTCCCTTACAGGCTTTATTTCTGCAGTACCTGAGATGCGGGGATATGCATCAAAAATATAAATATCATCAAGAAGAAGATCAAAATCCTCAAAATCCCTTTTAACACAATAACCTGGCTGGTCAAGAGAAATATAGAGAACATCCTCTCCCCTTCTGGCTCCGTGGGAAAGATATTGCATTCCAAATATACTTTTTCCACAGCCAGGGGGCCCGTAAAGGAGATTGATGCTTCCGTCCCTGAGGCCTGCGATAAAGACATCCAGGTTCTTGATGCCCAGAGAAATCGCTTTCATCCTAATCCCCTAAGGATGTTTCACTATTTAATCTCTTTCCATGCTATGCTTTATCAAAGCATGGTTGTATCCTCAGGCAATACTTGCTCATGTACATCCTTGGAGAGTAAATAGATGGCCATCACAAGAGTCATAAGGGTCAGCAGAGGTGGTAAGAGAACCCACCACTTATCCCATATTCCCACAAAATATGCATTGGCAATCATCCACCCCCAAGTTAAAACCATATAGTTGCCAAATCCCAGAAATGAAACACCCACTTCCAGAAGGAGGGCCATGGCTGCTCCTGAGAGGCCATATACGGTGGAAACTATTGAAACTTCAGGAAGAATGTGAAACAGCATAATGCGGGTGTTACTCGCACCGCTAACCCTTGCTGCCTCTATGTAGGGTTTTTCCTTTACCACTTTTGTATAATTACGCACAGCGCGGGCCTCGATGGGCCATACTGCAAATAGCGAGGCGAGGAGCGTGGCGTTTATGTGCTGAGTTATTCCCAATATGAATATCATAAGAGCAGCGTATCCTATGGCAGGGATAAGTAGAAAAGCATCAGTTATAAGCCGAAGGGTATCATCTACAGGCCCACTGTAGTACCCTGAGAGAATCCCTATGGCAGTGCCCACGATCATTACCACTGAGGTACTTACCAATGCAATATAAATCTCAGTTCTGAAGGACCAGAGAAGTTGAGATAGTATATCTCGACCTGCATTATCTGTACCTAAAGGATACTTATTACTTGGAGGTAATGGTGTTATTAATTTTCCACTATTGGAGAATATGAGCACATGATTATCATGGTAGGCTACCACATTTCTGGTGGTGTATGTTATAGCATCCATAAAGATATCCTGAGCGTTAAATCTGTAGCCCCACTGTACCTCTCCGGTGCTGAGAAGTACAAAGCCTATTCTTCCATCCTTAAAAATCACCGGAAGACCGTCCACAAATGGGTCCAGAGTGTATGTTTTCACATCGTGTATTTTCCAGGCGAAACTTCCATTTAGAAGGTTGACCTTTCCAAAGATACCCCGGGAGGAGTATGCAAAGAGAGACTGGCCATAGTAACCAAGATACGAAATCTGAATGCCCATACTGAAATTTGCCGTAAGAGAGCCATTGGAAAGATCTCTTCTCTCTATCTTATCTCCTGAGGCCACATAGAGATATGAGCCCTCATAACTCCTGAGAAATATGGGATTTGAGGTGAAGGTATCATTGACCTTCCATTTTATCTCGCCTATGTAATCCAGGCACCAAAGGGCCTTTGGGAAACTTATATAGATTTGCTTATATG
>WALG01000074.1 GCA_015522955.1 DHVE2 group archaeon | reverse complement strand
TTCACAAGGTAATGCACATAAAGGCGGGGGTTCTCGAGCATGGCCAAAGGGGCCGGACTTAAGATCCGGTGGCGTAGGCCTTCGTGGGTTCAAATCCCACCCCCCGCATTCGTATTATGCCTGAGCCCTTTATTAGAAAACCTTTCTTTTAAAAAGAGAGCGTTTCATTTTATTCCCGCCTCCTCCTTCTCATAATTGCAATTATAGAGGCAATTATAGCCACAGCAGCAACTCCAAGGGCCACAAAATAAAAATAATTCCCTGTGGGATAATGTTCCTCAATTATATTCTCCACAGTTTCGTTACCTTCGTAGTAGTTTTGTGACATGGAAAATTTGCCCACATAGAACTCATACTCTAGCTCAAAGTAAGTCACAAGTCCATAGCGTATTTTCCACTCATAATGTGCATCATGATACCCTACTTCAATCTCGTAAGCATTTATCGGTATATATTTTATTGGAATGGCCACTTCAAAGATGTAATAATTTCCTGCAATATAGCGATGGTACGATGCTTTAATCTGTGCATCTATTCTATTAGAAGGAAAAACCCCACATTTTGTCATTGTACCATTTGTCACCCTATTACCTGCGTAAAGAAGGAATGTGGTGTCCCAGCTCCAACTTAAATTTACCTGCGGATGATAATGAATGTTAAAAAATACAAAATCCCCATCATCATAATCGTCATCATTGGCAATCACAAGAATGTACAGATTCTCAGAATCATGTTTAAGTGCAATTGTCATCTTGAATCTCCCGTTGAGAATATATTTATTCGTTTTCTTCTCAAAATAATACGGCTGCGCATCATCCCATTCGCTGCTCTCTATCTTACCATCTATCTTTGGAATTTTCTTCGCTTTGTATACTATTATTTGAGATGTCCGTTCTCCCGTTGCTATAGAAAAAGAGGTGAAGAGCAGCAGGAGAGTTGCAAGGGTGGTTATCAAACTGATTTTCATCATTCGCTTACCTCCTAATCATTTAATGTTTATCCTCTTTCTCCATATCCAGATAACAAGTAATAGCAAGATTACTGGGATTACTCCGAGGAAGATATAGAAAATGGATATAGAATTTTCTTCAAAATCCTCCACATCCATGATGCCAGCAATGCCCCCACTTACATCCGAGCCTGTTCTGATAGATATTACAAGCATATCTTTCTGCTTATTGTTGAAGAGATAGTATGTTATTATCCGATTTGTGAAGTCATCTCCGGAGGATTTCCAGAAATCCTTTTTGCTAAGATTTTCTTCCATTCTTTGCAAATCAAAACTCTTTGCTTTGAGCATGCTGCAATTCTTTATAGCGATCTTTGCATCCAGCATCTTTCCGAAATATAAAACTCGTAACTTATCGGGATAGCCAATGAGATAGGTAGTCGCATGAAAATCCCCATATTTCCCGTAATCCGGAAGAACTAAGATTCCTATTCCTCTATTGCCGGGCTCGAAAGGATACATCTCGCTACCCCGAAGAATAAAAGGTATTGAGGATTCCCAGAAATACACAAAACAGGGAGTTTTTTTCTTCATCACTTCATTCAGGCTTATCTCATCCTCCACTATCTCCATATTAACCTTATCTTCAACATCAAATTTCAACGTTTTGTATCTCATCTTCTCTCTTTCCCAGTTCAGCCCGAATTCCTTCGCTCCATTCTTCCACGCAAGCACTATATCCTGCCCATCTTCAAATTCTTTCTCTCCATGTATCGTACCGTTGTATATCACCCTCCTTGCATGTCCTTCCTTAAACGGCGCTCTCGTCTCTCCCGTGCCATTATCTATGATTTCGAACCAGCTCGTCGCTATTCCTTCGTATCTCCACACAACCCTGTGCTCTACGCTCCTGTTGAAATAGAGAAGCAAAAGAGGATATAAAGGCGCTCCCTCTCCCACTTTCTTTCTCTGATAGTATTCTAAAAATCCACGCACATCAATCTTGCCACTATGCGCGAATCCTATAACTACGGTATGCCAGCCTCTGTGCTCCCTTATCTCCATGAATT
>WALG01000073.1 GCA_015522955.1 DHVE2 group archaeon | reverse complement strand
GACATACTCCCCACACTAAAGTGCGAGGGTTCTGCGTATAGGTTCTTTGCCAAGAACCATTTCACGCATATACTCGCCGTGTCCCAGCGAGGGAGCATCATGCCCTGATTTCTCATTAAGCATTTCCGCTGCTCCATCCCCGCTTTGAAAAGCGAACCTTTCTCGCCGTTTGTTCTGTAAATTAGATGAATTTTCTTTTTCTGCTCTGAGAACATAATATCTAATTCTTGATATTCATCAAACTTAAAGAAGTTTCTCATGTTTCCAGTAGCCTCTAAACCTCTTTTACTTATTCAGTTGTGATATAAGTTTGATTATTTCTTCTATATCTTCAATTCTATAATCACCCTTATCCATTTTCACACCCACAGTTATGCATCCTGCCCTCTTGCCAGCAACGATATCATAATCGTAATCGCCCACAACTATGCATTCTTTGCTCTTCACTCTAAATTTCCTAAGAAGGTATCTCACCGCTTCATCGCTGGGCTTGGGTTTAAGTCCGTCGTCTCTGGTGATTATGGCATCAAATTCTTTTGCATAATCTCTCAAGGCAATCAGGGTGGCCTTCTTTGAGTTTCTAGTAAGCACTGCCTTCTTTATCCCCTGCTCTCTCAGATACTCTAGTACTTTGGGTAGCGATTCCACAGTTCTAGCCTTCTTGGCCCTTCGTACCTCTTCCTGCTCCAAAAGTTTCAGATATTTCTCATCTCTCTCTTTAAGATACTCGTACAGATGCAAAGGATTATCCGTACTTCCAATTTTCGCAAGTATTCTTGCTCTCATCTCTGCAAATGGAATGGCGTTCTCCACTATAGTTTCGTCTAGATCAAAGATGATGAGTTGAATTTTCACATCTCTGCATACTCTTGGCTCATTTAACATTTTTGGAACTCGATTTTATTCCATAGGTTTAAATACTACCCCCTGCTAATATAAATTGGGAGGTGAAAAATTTGAAAACAGAGAAAGAGAGAATTGCAGAGATATTTGACAGGGCCTCGAAAGAGAGTGTGGATGCAAGTTCAGAGAAGTTTCCAGCCATTGTCAAGGAACATGGCTTTGAGCATGTACGCACAGAGAATAGTGGCTCTTTCATCCTCAAAGATCTCCAGACTCAGAAATACTTCCGTGTAAAAGGTAGGGAAGAGTTTGAAGAGATAGAGAGACCATAAATCGAATTGAGGGCTGAGTTAACCACTCAACCCTCATAAGACAAATTTTTCTAATACACCCTACTTTTAGAGGCTATAATTCCCTTGACCTTTGCGCCGGGTGCAATGGCCACATTAGCCCCGATCATGCTTCCCACATCTATGCACACGTTTATGCCCGTATGCACATTGTCACCCATTATAACCCCCAACTTGCGGCGTCCAGTGTTTATGAGTTTATTTTTCACCACTACCCTAATATTCTTTTCGTCTAAACGAAGATTTGCAACCTTGGTACCTGCACCGAGATTGCAGTTCTCGCCAATTACACTATCTCCCACATAGTTAAAATGCGGGATCTTGGTATTATTCATTATCACTGAGGCTTTGACCTCGCAGGAGTTCCCTATATGACAGTTATCTCCAATCACCGTATATGGGCGGATATACGCATTTGGACCAATCTTGCAATTCTTGCCAATCAGCACAGGCCCCTCTATATACGTGCCGCTCATCACCCTCGTGCCTTCACCAACACAGACCTTGCCCCTGAGCACCACATTATCCTCAATCTCACCCTCAATTTTGCATTCTGTCTTATCCAGATATGCATGAGTCGCATCCAGAAGATGCCATGGCATGCCTATATCGAGCCAGAGCCCATCATAATGCACAATTCGGACATCATGCTCCCTAGCAAACATGTTTATGGCATCTGTAAACTCAATCTCGCCCCTAGGAGATAAACGCACTCTCTTCACATATTCAAATATCTCACGATTGAACACATAAACTCCCGCATTTACAAGTCCTGAAGAGCCTGGAGCCTTCTCTCTTATCTCTTTGAGCATATCATCACCTATTAAGAGACCGTAAAACTCAGCATTCTCCATATGCACTCCCAGAACCGCATTCTTATGCTTCAATATCTCGGAGAGTGCACTTTTCTCAAAATACAGGTCTCCGTTTATTATTAAAAATTCATCCTCAGGATATTTGGAAGCATGAAGCACAGCATCTCCCGTGCCCCTGCGCACCTCCTGATACACATAATCCAATGTGGCCCCTTTATACGAATGCCCATATTTTTCGGCTATTTGCCTGCCCTCATAACCTATAAGGATAGAGATGTCCCCAATACCAGCATCCACAACTGCATCAAGAATGTGCTCAATTATGGGTTTGTTACCCAGAGGAATTAAAGGCTTAGGCCTCGTATCTGTCAAAGGCCACATCCTTGTACCATCACCAGCAGCAAGAATAAATGCACGCATGGGTAGAGAATAATCTAAAAATATAAAATTTTAATCCAGAAATATCTATCAATGCAATTTTTCAGTTATGCGTTCAATCCATTTCTGTGCATCTTTCTCATTATCGAATTCTACTGTTATGCGAATCTTGGGCTCTGTTCCTGAGAAGCGAATTAAAAACCAGCCATTGTCTAGCCTGACTCTGTAGCCATCTATACGCTCCACATCATACTCTTTCACAAATTTCTCAATTTTGCTCCGCATCTCCTCCCGATTTCCATACTCTATATTTTTTCGGAACGTATAGTACTGTGGAAATTCCTGCACCATAGAATCTATATCCTGCCCGGCGGCTATTTCCGCAAATTTCAGAGATGCATAGATGGCATCGGGAGTGTAGCGCCATGATGCAAAAATTTGAGTGCCACTGTTCTCACCCCCAAACTCCACATGGTGCTCCTTCATCATGCGAGAGACCTTGGCATCTCCAACCCTGCATCTTAGAACCTCTGTGAAGTTTTCAAGAAGCATGGAAGAATCCACAGGAGCCACAATTCTGCCAAATCTAAGAACCTTGGCAAATATAGCAAGAATGTAATCTCCGCCCAGGTACCTGCCCGAGGATGTTATAACTATAAAGCGATCTGCATCCCCGTCATGCGCAATTCCCAGATCTGCATTTTTTGCAAGCACCATTCTTTTAAGCATCTCAAGATTTTCCTCACTGGGCTCGCTCGCATGTCCGGGGAAACTGCCAGAAGGATGACAGTTGATGGAAATGACCTTAGCACCAAGTTCTCTAAACAGAAATGGCGTGAGCACGCTACCCGCACCGTTGGAGCAGTCAATAACCACCTTCAGGTCCAGGGTTGTAAATTCTTTCAATAATGCCTCTTTATGCATATGGAGCATATTCTCCTCATAAAACTTTCCAGTTTTGTTCCAGGCTGCAACTCGCCGTGCTTGCAGTCTTGAAATCTGCTCCTCACTGAACGCAGAGCCATCCGGGTTCCACAGTTTTATACCATTGTACTGGGGAGGATTGTGCGATGCAGTTATCATCACCCCCGCATCATGATTCTTAGATGCATATGCAAGAGTGGGCGTGGGAATCTTACCTCCATAATACACAGAGCCCCCTCCGGCCATTATGCCTCCTGCAAGAATAGAGAGCAGAGAATCTGAAGTTTCACGAAAATCAGAGGCAAGTGCAATGCTATTATATTCATTACCCAGACTTATGCCCAGATTATAGGCAAGATTAAGGAGTTCTTCACCCCAGAGCATTCTCACTCCCGAAGAGCCTGAAAATTTCATAAAACAGAGAAGGTTTGTGAGAGTATAAAAATTTTATGTAGGTATTGAGATTCACATCCATGGAGTTAAGTCCTCTGGAAATCTACATTCTGCTTCACCTTAAAAGGGCCAATGTGGAATATGCAAAAATGATTATGAAAATTACAGAATTGAACTTGAAAGACATAGAGATTGCAATAAAATCTCTCGAAGACATGAAACTTGTGGAAAGAGATTCTGGCTCTGCAATAAAAAGAACAAGGGCAAGATTTAAAAGAGCCGCGGAAGTGCACAAGCATCATTCATACTATCGCCTTTCAAGGGAAGGCTCATTATTCGTAAGAAGAATAGATGCCAAGTTTTTAGAGAATTATTTTGAGCAGAAACTCGGTCCTGGAGGTTTTGAATTTTTAAGATGCCTTTTACACTCCAAAAATTTTGAAGAATCTTGCAAGCATGCCAGTATAAACTGCGAACTTGCTAGAACATTCTTGGTATCAAATAATCTCATAACCCCTTCGGGAAACAAAACAAAATTTCTACGATTATTTTCTTCCTTTGCTGAACTGTAACTACTCCACGGTAACGCTCTTGGCCAGATTTCTAGGCTTGTCTATCTCTCTGCCTAAAAACTTCGCCGTATAATACGCCAGAAGTTGCAGAACTACAACGTTTACAAACGGTGAGAAAAAGGGATCTCCCTCAGGGACTTTGATTAGCGTATCCACATACCTGCTCACTTCATCCTTTGAAGAAATGCCTATCACATACGCATCCCGGGCACTGACCTCCTTCACGTTGGAGAGTATCTTTTCATAGGTTCTATCTGGTGGAATTAGGGCTACTACAGGCACATTATTCTCGATAAGAGCCAGAGGTCCATGCTTTAACTCTCCCGCTGGATAGCCCTCTGCATGGATATACGAGATCTCTTTCATTTTCAGTGCACCTTCAAGCGCTATGGGATAGTTCAGGCCACGACCTATGAAAAACATATTCTTGCTCTTACGTATCTTCTCTGCCTCCTTCATTATCTGTGTAGCCATTACCAGCATATTCTCTATATTATGGGGCACCTTGCGCAGAGAACTCATCAAATTCTCATATGTCGTGCTTGATATTATGCCCCGATGCCTGGCACTCTCTATTGCAAAATAATAAAGGGTGACAAGTTGCGCTGTAAATGTCTTTGTAGCCGCAACTCCTATTTCCGGTCCCGCATTGGTATAAAGCACCTTATCCACATAGTTGGTTATGGAACTTCCAACAACATTGGTTATGGCAAGAGTGATATTGCCAGAAGATTTATCTCTTCTCGCTGCCGCAATGGTATCTGCAGTCTCACCACTCTGAGTTATCAAGATAGTTAAAGCATTATCAACAACCCTGGGTCTGTAACGGTACTCGGATGCATAATAAACTTCCACAGGGACACGGAGAAGTTCTTCAATTACATATTTACCCACCAGCCCCGCATGGTAGGAAGTGCCACAGGCCACAATGGTAATCCTATCAAAATCCAGATTAAGATCATTGCGAGAGAAAAGAGCGTGTAGAGTGTCATCCACAGCCCTGGGCTGCTCAAATATCTCTTTGAGCATAAAATGCTCGTACCCCGATTTCTCAGCATCTTCAATGCTCCATTTTATATGCTGTACCTCTTTACTAACAGGATTGCCCTCGAAGTCATATACGTGAACAAAATCATCGGTAAGTTCGCATATCTCTCCATCTTTGAGAACTATGACCCTCTTCGTATACTCCAGAAATGCAGGTATGTCCGAGGCTAAAAAATTTTCATGGTCACCCAGGCCTATAACCAGGGGGCTCTCATGCTTAACTGCCATTATCTTTCTCTCGCTCCTATGCACTGCGGCTATTGCAAATGACCCTTTGAGCCGGGATATTGCCCTGAAAAACGCATCCTTGAAATCGCCCCTATAATACTCTTCGATGAGATGGGCAACCACCTCGCTATCGGTATCGGAGATGAATTTATGTCCCTTCTTCACAAGTTCTTCCTTGAGAGATATATAATTCTCAATTATGCCGTTATGCACAATGGCTATATTGCCCCCGCAATCCAGAAAAGGATGTGCATTTTTATCATCAGGCACCCCGTGAGTGGCCCATCGAGTGTGTCCTATGCCAAGTGTACCATCAAAATCAACCTTGAGGGAATCTATATAACCCTTCTTCTTCTCAACATTCAAACCATCATTCACAATGGCAACTCCAGCAGAGTCATAACCCCTGTACTCCAATCTCTTCAAAGAGCGAAGGATTACGTCTTTAGCACTTCTGAATCCTATATAACCCACTATACCGCACATACTACCTCACACTTTCCCAGTTACTTACGTCTCTTTCAAGTACCTTCAAATCCCCGACTCTGGCGTTGGAGCCTACAACAACTCCAGGATGAGCAACCACCACAGAGCCCAGCGAGGCCCCGTCTCCTATCACCACACTGCCCTCAACCTCAACTATTTCTCTTTCCACAATCTTGCTTACCTTTCCAGATATGGTAACAAACTTCGCACCTATCGTAACCTCTCTACCTACTACTGCATCCTTGAGGAAAACATTGGCCCCTATGTCTGCATCATTCATTATTATGGAGTTCTCCACGTAACTCAGGGCTCCTATTCTCACGCCTTCTCCTATACTGGTATCTCCAATTATAACACTGTTGGGACCTATTTCACAGTTCTCTCCGATTCGTACATTTCCACGAATATATGTGCCCGCACCTATCTTGGTATTCTCGCCAATCTCCACATTACCTATTATTGTGGATTCCTCAATTTTACCCGCAAGTTTTCTAATATTGCCCCTCAGCGAGTAACTGTTTAGTTCAAGGAGGTCCCAGGGAAATACAGCATCTCTCCAGTCACAATCAAGAACCTTTAATTTTATGTCCATGGTATTGAGAACATCGGGGAGTTTGTATACCTCTTCCTTCATTTTCTCCTCTATAACCTTAAATATCTCTCCATCAAAATGTCCCATACCCGTGAAAACTATAGATTCTTCATTTATAGGAGGTTTCTCCCTTATCTTAACCAGTTTTCTGCCACGAACTTCAATTACTCCATATCTTGATGGTTTTGTGCTGTAAGCCCCTATAATTGTGTTTACCTCACTGTTTAGAAGTTCATAAACACACTCTCTCTCAATCATGTTATCCCCGTAAAGGAGAATAAATTCTTCATCCGTTCTGGCCTGATAAAGTGCATGAGCCGTACCCACCTGTTTTTTCTGCTCCACATAACTGATGTGAACTCCAAAATCTGCACCGTTACCAAAATACTGCTTTATCTTATCGGCCATATAGCCTACCACCACCGTTATATCTTTAACTTCATTATCCCTGAGAGCATCTATCACATACTCCATAATAGGCCTGTTACCCACAGGAAGCATGACCTTGGGCATATACGTGGTCAAAGGTCTTAGTCTGTAGCCCTCCCCCGCTGCAAGGATTATCGCTCGCATACTTATTGAAAAGAAAGAGGAGTATAAAAAATTACCTTCCAGAGAATTAGAGTATGCAAATCATTTTCTTCTCCCATATATTCCTGCCATAATTACAATGATTATTAGGATAATGGATATCACTATAATCCAGAGATTCAATCTCTTATTTCGATTTTCCTGGCTCTTCCAGATATAAGGCTTTTTGAGTGGTTTGTAATCAGTATTGTTGGCATCGAGAACATATGGATAATCCACTATCCCGTCATGGTTCCTGTCATTGGTATCGTTCTTCAATGCCCACCATTCCCAGTAATTTCCATACTTGCTCGTGTTCCAGTAATTTCTCGTACTCACATTTTCTTTCCAGAGATCTCCTATACTAATTAATTCTGAAAAACTCACATACTGGAAGGGAGAGCCTCTGTACATGAAATTGTTGAGATAAATATGATTTCCATGGGAATTGTATATTCTAAAGTAATATAACTCCTCTGAAATCTGGGACTCATTCAATTTATCAAAGCATAGAGTGAAATTGTTTTCTAAAATAATGTTATCTATAGAACTGGTTAGAATCAGACCCTGGTTAATAAATTCCACATCATTTCTGAACATCGTGGAATCTTTTACCACAAAAAACATTATTCCGGTCTCGCCAACAATTTTGTTGTAACTCACATTGATATCAGAAGAGTAATAGTAAATCTCCTTCATTGACGTGTGTGTTTCATTGTTCCATACGTACCTTTCTCTTCCCAATACAGTGATGCCCGTGCCATTTATAATGGTGTTATCTATGACATCAACAAAAGAGGAGTTCTCAACAGATATGGAAATCCATTCATAAGAGTAGGATTTTAGGATATTATCCTTCACCACCACATTCCTGGAGGTCCAGACCAGTATCTCGGCATGGTAAATTTCATTATCCCTGATAACAACATTTTGTGACTTGTAAATTCCTATCCCGGCCATTATCAGAGGGTCATATCCCGCAAGAAAGAAGCAGTGCGATATCTCCACATGGAGCGTGATATCACTGAGCGATAGCAACTTCTCGCCCAGAGGCTGGAAAATCATGATATGCGAAATCTGGATTGGTGAATCTTTACTTCCATTCCCTTTCCATCCATATTTCTTCGCATAGGATAACAACCCCTCATTTCCATATATGTCCAGAGGATGTATCTCTCTATATCCGGATGGTCTCCAGGGCTTCAAAAATGGAAAACCAAGATAGGCAAGCATGGCATCATGCGCGTTGAAATATGTGAGATTAACTACAGTATCGAAAATATAATCCACCAGCGAGGACCCAAAACTCATACCCTTTGCCATATCTATATGATAGACCAACATGGCATCTGGATAGCCCTGAGCCGTGTAAGTCAGCACTCCTAAGACCCTGGAATCCTTCGTCATCAGCAGATGATTTGCTATGGCACCTTTCTCGAATGATGCTCCATAGCAACTCAAATCTGTGTAAAATAGAGCACCTGTATTCTTCAATTCATGGGCATATATCTTTTCATATCCTGCCCCAGTTTTGAGGAGATACGCATTTCCATCAGAATGTACCACCATATACCCATACGCATACTCTTTCGATAAGAATCTCAAAAATGTGTGAGAATCCGTGCTGTTATCCACAATATCCATCCCCACATATGGATACGCCACTGAGTTTTCTATTTTATTCGCAAGATAGAGAAAATCATTATCCACAAATACTCCGCTCTTTACCTCGGCATCGTATCTCCCCTCCAGATAATTTATAACTCTGTGGATATAGGCCTCAATCTGCGTTATATTATTCCCATCCCCTGTAGAACGCACTATTCCTATCCATATCTCCGGAAAATTATTTCCCGAGGGTGTGTCAATTATGCCATCACCATTGGTATCTTTCCACACACCGTCAAGATCCATATAATAGTAGGGAAAAGAGACTACCTCTCCCGTAACATCATCCTCGTATCTTGCCAGAGAAATGTTGCCAATGAGGATTGCACCCTTTAATTTATCGGATGCATATTCTTCCCTTATCATATCCCTTATCTCTTCTGGTGTCTCGCCTCCTACCTTCTTTGTAATAAAGTAATAATAATAATTTTCGTCATACATCACCCTCTCAAGGGTGTGTAAAAGGGGAGAAATTTGAGGATAAATTGTAGAGTTGACAAGCACCAATATGGGCAATAAAAGGGGCGGTGCATTATAGAGCGCAGTATTGCTTATCACGCCACCATGCGCAGGAGGCACAGGACCTGAGAAATATATGGCCGGAACAAGCAGCGCAACCACAAGGGTTAATGATAACCTCTTTTTCCATCCCATTAATTTTTAAAATAATTAGATGTATAAATTTTTTTCTTTTATACACTTATTCATCTTTAATCATCCCGGTGATGGGCAAAGTGATGCTCATAGACAGACACTATTCTCAAGATTCCGGAAAAAACCGGTTCACGGAGGATATAGAGAACAACGACCACGATTAAAGCAACAAGAAAGCCACCAATTATATCAAAGGGAAAATGCACTCCGCAGAATACCCGTGCATAGCCAACCAGCGTGGCAAGGGCTACAAATATAGTGCCCCAGCGATATTTTCGGAAAAATAGGAAAGGTAGAGCAAAACCGAATATAGCAGCGGTATGGTCACTGGGAAATGAACTGTCAGGAGCGTGGCTTATTAGCAAGGTTCCAAGTCCCTCTGCAAATGGTCTTGGATGATAGTACACCATGCTTATACCCGCAGACACCAGAATACTCAGAAAAGTTGAGAGAAAGAGAAAAAGTGAAAATCCCTTATCTCCCTTTTTGCCAAACCAGAGATAGAGAATAACCATGGGGATAAGGTAAACAATGTACTGGGCAGAGAAGATCATAAACGCATCGAGATATGGATTTTTTCCTGCTAGAGAGTTTATGGCATGAAATATGTGTACATTGAGATTTTCAAGGGTCATACAGAGTTATATGGAGATTGCATATTTAGGGATTTCTACGTTTGTGATTATCAGATTATAAAATTATTTTTCTTAATCACCAAAAGGATTTGGAGCAATATATTTTTAAAACCAGAGCAATTTTTAATTTTAGACCGGAGGTGAGCATCATGAAGGAGATAACTTATACCCCACTAAAAACTACGCCCCTTTTTGACTCAATTAGATTCTCATTCAAATATTTAAAAAATCCTTGGGCCATCGTGCCTATATTCTTAAATCGTTCTGTGAAAGTGGATATAAAATGGAGCAATGATGGAGGTATAGTTGTCCATGGCAAAACAGAATTTTGGAAATTGAGGAACCTCACCCACCGGGGCTGGGAGATTATAGACACAAGAAATGGAATCGTTTACACAAGAAAGAAGGATATTTTCATTGCAGGATATTTACATCATTTAAGTGTGCTTATGGAACCCCTGGAAAGTTATTACAAAGTATTTGATTTTAGAGATAAAATTGTTCTGGATGTGGGTGGATACATTGGATACTCTGCAGTTCTGTTCTCAAAGTGGGGCGCAAAGAAAGTGATAATTTATGAGGCACAGAGGAAGAATATACCCGTTATAAGAAGAAATTTGGAACTCAATAAAGTAAACAATGAGGTTTATAATCTTGCTGTGGCAGATAGAGATGGAGAGATAGAACTTGCCTATGAAAAACTGGGTTCCACAGATTTTGGATTGGGAGGGAATAGAAAGTACAGAGTTAAAGCAGTTTCAGTAGCAAAGGTTCTCTCTCAGCATAGCATCGATATCGCAAAATTCGATTGTGAAGGATGTGAATACTCGTTGCTCTCTGTACCCTGCAAGATCCTCAGAAAAGTTCCAAGATATGTGATCGAATACCACCATGGCTTTGAGCGCTTGAAAAATAAGTTTGAGGATTGCGGATTTAGTGTTAAAAAATTATGGCGCATAAACTCACAGGTTGGTGGATTTGAAGCGGAGGTGAATAGATGAAATACTCTATATGCACTACAGTTTACAATGCAGCCCCTAGAATAAGAGCAAGTTTGGAATCCATATTGAGATACATAAATCCCAGAGAGTTCGAGATAGTTGTGGTGGATAGCAAATCCACAGATAGCACTAGAGAGATCCTGAGAGAATATGCTAAGAAATTTCCAAATTTCAAAATAATAATAGAGAGATGTAGTCGTGGAAGAGGGCGTCAAATAGCATTTGAGAACTCACTGGGAGAATATATAATCCCCGTGGATCTCGATACAATATATCTCCCTCAATGGTGGGAATTAATTAAATCATATGAAAAATGGAACCATAGGGATAAATATGCATTACAGGCCATCTATTCAGGTGTCTATCCTCGTCATCTTCTGGAAGAAGTTGGTGGGTGGAGAGATTTGCAGTATGCAGAAGATTTTGACCTCTGGTGGAGATTGATAGAAATAGATGCCCTTAAGATATATCCCCTTGTTACCGGTAAAAACTGGGAGATAAAAGAAAGAGAGAGTATACATATAAAAAATATACTAGATATCATTTATAGGAAATATTTAAACGAAAGAGATAGGTTCATCGCCAGGTCTGAATTTAATTTAAGCGCAAGACTCAGAGAAATAAAAACGTGGAGTAAGAAATATTCCTATTATTTATTCTGGAT
>WALG01000072.1 GCA_015522955.1 DHVE2 group archaeon | reverse complement strand
CCGCATTTACCTTATTCCAGTTCTTCATTGTCCACCTTGCTATTATATTCCTTAACTCTATAACCTCCTCATCATAGTTTGAAGGTAGCACAGGTGGTATATCGGTCCTATTGGTTTGGTATGGAGATATGCTCAGAAGCCTTCTCTCCGTGGCAGCATCTCCAAATGTTTCCCTCATAGCAAAAATCTTTGGGCTGAACGGATCAAAAACTTCAATGTCGTGATTATTCCTATTTGTGACTATGTATTTATTCTTTCTCTCAAAGCCAGAATTTATGTACTTTATCATCTCATTTTCCTTATCTCCACTAAAATCAGCCTCGTTCAATACAAGGGTGCCGTGATAAAGCTCTTGAACTCTCATAATTGCACTTCTTGTTGCTCCACCTCCAAGCATGAGAGGATAGAAGCATAGGTCTCCAATAACTGTGAGCATTCTTGTTTTGCCTTTCTCGGTATCCCCTATGAATCTTAGATACGCCACCGTGTTAGATTTTCTATAAAACCAAGTATGCAAGATGTAAAATATGCTCATCTCCAAGTCATCCTCGCTCATATCTACATATTTATTTATGTGCTTCTTGAGTAGCTCTACCAGCTCTTCTGTATTAAGATCAGGGGCATTTACTATGTCGAATGTAGGATAGCCTATGGGCAATTTACCTCTTTCTCTGGGCACATATGTAATTCCATTAATTTCCACCTTGTCCAGGAGCTCAATGTTTCCCTCGCTGTCCATGTGTGCAAATTTGTAGTTTTCATTTTCATCGCAAACAGCCAAATATATGTCCTCATCAAAATAAATATAAGGCACTTTTCTAGCATTCTTTTTATCCTTATTCTTTCCCCTAGAGAATGCCCTTACATATCTCTCTAATTTATCTAAATCGCTCTTTGGTAGTAGTTCTTTTAGTTCCGCATAGCCTTTTAATTCTTCAATGGGAAGGCTATAGGTCCTCTTAAGAACATCAATCCTCATGCTCCTTTCTTCATCTCCAGTTAGAGCCATTATATTCTCCAGGATTAAATCTGAAACATTCTTAGGCATTCCCTGCTTTCTCAAATATCCAAAAAGGGCATACTCCAATCTATCTCTCTGGCCCTTCTTCCAGTAGGGTCCAACAACCTGAATAATTTTTGCTATTTTGTTCTCTATTTTACTTGCATTCTTAACTTTAGAGTTATCTCCCGTTATATCCATGAGAACTTGGAATACTTTCTCCAATTCCTCGTTCTTCAACTTCAATGGCTCTCTGTCTTTCCAGATCATATACACTCTGCTGGTTTCTGGATGCACGCTTGGAGGCAACATTGCCAATTTTCCCTCGCCTAGAATATCTATCTTTCCAAGTTTAGTGGATTTCACTGGCTCTTGGGTTCTGTAGTAAACATGGTATCCCTTCTTTCCCGTTCTGACTATGAACGTATCCATAAATTTATTCTCTATCCTCTCTGCATATTTCTTGTAAAGCTCCGGGTCATCAAAGTCCAGCACAAGTAGATTATCGCTAATAGCTCCGCATATCACCATCCAGTTTCTCTTTCCCCTGTCCACATACTCTTTGATTTTCTCTTTAGGATACTTCTCACTCTGGTACTTTCTCCAGTCATCCTCTGGATACTTTGCATACTCTCTCCCGGGAACTATGTTGAATCCCCATTCTAGATATTTCACTATGAACTCCCTGATATCATCTTCTTTTCTATCCTTTTTTCTTATTATTTCCGCAATTCCGATTCTATGTATCCTGTTCATTTTACACCTCCTGACATTTCTAAAAATATTTCATGTTTTTCTACTATATAAGAAGGTTGCTACCCTCAAATTGAAAGCGGAAGTTGTGAAATACTGCCTCTCCTTTAAATTGCAAAAATTGATCCTCCCAATCTGTATCAACTCTGGACAATTTTGTTCAATCGAGAAAAGAATACTGAAAATTGTCTGTATTTCTCTTTAAAACATCTGTGAATAGGGATAGTATACCTGAATTATTCCCCTCAAGCCTTATGACTGCATAGATTTCATCATTCTTTACAAAGGAGTATTACTATTTCCTTCTTTGTGAAAATCCTGTAGAAATAAAAGATTTCATACATGATT
>WALG01000071.1 GCA_015522955.1 DHVE2 group archaeon | reverse complement strand
TCATTGCTCTCTCAAAATTAAGCTCAACTCTATTCAGAGTTCTGGCTCATAAATACCGAAAAACTTAGCAATCATCCCCTTACCCCTCACTATTTATACTTTTACTTACAACTTATCCCGAGTTCTATACTCCTATATGGCCCAATCTTATGAACGCACATCTCCCTTATTCTAATAGAATTTTTCACAACCATATACGTTGAGAAATTGAGAAATTGGAGTGAACCTTGGAGTTTTGAAAATCCCGCCATATACAAGTTCTGCTTATAACAGTCCAAGTAGTCCAATTATGCTCCAATTTCTCCATAGATTGGACTATTTGGTGTATCATGATCATATAACTAACTTTTATAGATAAAAAGAGAAGAGTACAGAAAGGAGGATTAGTTCTTTATAGTATCGCTTTTACACCTTCCCATTCCTCAGAATAGCTATAAGCCTCTCCAAGTATTCCTTGTGAGTTATAAGGCTTCTCAGCTTCTCAACAGTTCTTTCCACCGGATAGGCAAGGCGTTTAAGTTCAAATCTTCCCTCGTGATATACAGCATAGGATGCCCTGGGATCTCCATCGCGGGGCTGTCCTACACTGCCGGGATTTAAATATATCATGCCCTCATACTCTCCAAGCACGGGAAAATGTGTGTGTCCGAACATCAGAAAATTGGTAGTAATTTTTCCACCAAGTTCATTACGCATGCATTCTGGCATGAAATCAAACATGTATCCATAGAGAGGGTCCGCAGGGCACCCATGTACAAAATAATAACTACGGCCATCAATTTGCATTTCCTTTTTTATGGGCAGAATCTTTAGAAACTGAATATCTTCTTTGCTCAATAATTTCTGCGTCACATTTTCTCGTGTATACACGCTCAACGCATGGGTCTTTTCTCCGCAACCACAATCCACCCCGAAAGCATTAGCATAATCATGATTTCCAGTAACCCATACTTCAGGTTTCAAATCTCTGAGTAGATCTAGCACAAGATGAGGTTCAGGTCCATAATCCGTAAGGTCTCCAAGAAACCATACTGCGTCATAGTTTTCCTTCTCCAGAATTGCCTTAAAAGCATCTAAATTGCCATGTACATCGCTAATAATTAGAACTTCCATATTCATCATTCCTCCTTAACAAATTTTATATTTCGTCCCAAGAACTCGCGGTTGAAGAGCATGACATGTCTCAGTGTCACTGGATATTCATCCACAATAAACTCATGAATGTTATCCTTTCCTATCACTAGTTCCATTATTTGAAGAAGTCCAGTATCATAGTTCACAGTGTAAGTGATAACTCTCTTATCCTCCAGATAACTCACTATCTCCTCGTTCTGAAGAGGCTCCAGACCCACCTTCACATATGTGAAGAGATGTATCAAAAAGTCGGTATCTATTTCCTCACGAGCAAATGCAGAGAAAAGTGCTTTGAGGATCTGGTGTAGGTTCTCAAATTCCAAACTTCCATCGATGAATATACCAATAAGATCCGGAGAATATTCTTTAATTTTTTTAACGGTCTCTTCAACATTTTCGATGGGAAATATACGTAGGTTTCCACCAACCTTGGAGATATAAGATGATATAACCGACGAGGCTATCGCTATGGAGAGAATATTTTTCATGTGCACAAAGGCAACACGGTTGTATTCTGCAACAGTAGTCTTGCCTATAGTTTCCCCCATTAACACACGCAACTCTATCTTGTCTCCTAAATCCATGAAATCACCTCTATAGAATGATAATTCTCTTCTATTTATTTGTTGTTATCTTTGATTATTCTTCCAAGATCTTTGGAGATATCATCTAGCATTTTTACAAACTCATCCTCATCATACATAAGAACATCTATACAGCGGTTTATTTTCTCTTTGAGTGTGAGCAATTCAGGTGTTATCTTTTTCTCCTCTTCCATGAGTTCAATAACCCTAGATGCAGCATCCAAGAGTCTTAAGGGGCCATAAATTTGAGGCTCATCCACACAACCCCTGGCACTGGTGAGCAGAAAACTTAGAAGTTGAAAATGTTTATTCTTCAATATGTTCTCCGAATTTTTCAATATGCACCACCTCCTTTAAAGGTCTTCTTCCCGGTGCTCGAGGCCATTTCTCAGGATATCCAAAAATAAGTATCAACTTGGGGTCTATAGAGTCTGGAATATCGAGGAGTTCTTTTAAAGCAACCTTGTTAAAGGAGACAATTGGACAGGAGCCTATACTAAGAGAATGTGCCATAAGCATCATATTCTGTGAGGCCATGGCTATATCCATCTTAGCCATTTCGATACCTTCTCTTCCACCTTTTTTTGCTCTCTCTGTATTTATACATACAATAACCAATGCTTTTGGATTTCCAAAAAGCCCCGGAGAGATGAGTTTTATTTTCTCTATATTCTCTTTTTCGGTCACAAGAATAAATTCCCAAGATTGAGTGTTGCTTCCGGATGGGGCCCATATGGCTGCTTCCAGAATCTTCACGAGATTTTCCCGTGGTATCTCTTTATCTGCAAACTTTCTTACGGCTCGTCTTCCCTTTATTATCCCCATTAATTCCATGGATTGCCTCCTACTTATACGGATTTTTCATTTCTAGAATATCTTCAAGAACCTTAGCAGCACATACAGCGGGATTGAGAACAGGAATTGAGAAATATTTCTGTACCTCCTGAGCTACACCGGCCAGTCCTGTACAGCCTAGAACTATGACATCCGCATCTTCATTTATTGCCTCCTCAATTTCTTCCTTCAACATTTCCACCGTTTTCTTTCTATCTTCATCTATTTGGGGCACTGTTATATCTATTCCCCTTATACTCACAACCCTATTCTCCATTCTGTACTTTATTATAAGTTCTTCAAATAAATCAAGTGCAGTTTTTGATACAGTAACAATGCCTATTTTCCTGCCAAGGGTTGTGGCAAGGGCGAGGGAGGCTTCACATGGACCAACCACGGGTATATTCACTGTATCACGAAGTATATCAACACCTACATCAAGGCAGCAATTCACAATTATGCCATCGTATTTATGGTATAACTCCCTTGCCCTTTTTATGATATATGGCAATGCTTCGGCCTCTGCAACTCTGTTTTCTATAGATCCCGGCCCTTTCTCTAGGCTTACTATGTCCACCTGCGTGCTAAAGGAGGTATTTTCATCGTAAATTCTTCTATCTTCTTCATCCCAAACATCGGTACCTACAGGATTAATTACAAGTATTTTCATTTATATACCCCCATGCTTCTTCTCAATGGGCACATACTCTGCTTCCACATTCACATATTTTGGTCCAAAGATTTTCAATCCTTTGGGAGTTCTCCATAAATCCGGTGCGGGAAAACCAACAACCACATACTCATTACCTTTCTTAACATGGGGATTTGTTACGGGATGGCCATCTGGAGTCAATAAAGAAATTAGATCAGGCACGGTTACATCAATCTCATCGTTTCTCCAAGAAACCATATTTTCATTTTTGTAACTTATTCTGTATCTTTCACCTTTAAATTCATCTATACCATTCATCTCAAACTCCCCGATTGTAAATCCATCTTTGTCCTCCCAAGAGGCTTCGATAACGATGCCTTTGAAGAGAAGAAATCCTCCACCCTCTCTGATTAGAGTGGATATAGGATCTTCTTGCTCTTCACGGGCAATTCTAAGTACCCTACCGAGTTTGAGAGCAAAACTTATCGCATTCTCTACAACTGAGTGCCTTAACTCTTTTCCATTTACTGGATGAGATGTGACACCCACATTGGTTTTTATAGATGCCGCAATAGACCTCACTATCTTCTCAGCCTGAAAATCATCCTTGACCCGTGGAACTATCATTTCATCTCCGTAGGGTGTAACCACCGAGAAGGGCGCCATTTTTATACCAACTATGTAATAAGTGGTATGTTGAAGTTCCGGAACCGAGCGACCTGCAGGATCTCCGTCCACTATAGGTCTTCCCAGTCTGGCAGCCGTAGCCAGTGCAGCCGCAGTATTTGCACCCCCCAATTCCGTGGATATCACTGCAGTGAATTTTCTACCCATAAAATTCTCAAGGATCTCAAAAGAACGAACTGCTTCACCCTCTTCATAAACCGATTTTACCTTTTTACCGGAGAGGGAACCTACATGATAGGGCATGGGTACAATTCCATCATCGGGAACTTCATCTAGAGACATGAGATAGATATCTCTTCCGTTATCCAGTTCTCTTTTTATTACTTTCCATCCTTCTTCCGGGTCTCCACCACCACCAGTACCTAGTATCGTGCATCCTTCTATTATATCCCTTAAATCTTCTTCACTCAACTTCTTCATCTTATCACCTTCTTTACAAGTTCCTCCACAGGGACATAATCATAGTCAAATCCAAACTTTTGGGGTCCGAAATAATAAAGACCTTTGGGAGTTCTCCATTTATCAGATGCCTTAGCAACCACGGCATGAATTTTCATACCTACATTCAACTTGGTGTTTGTAATGGGCTCACCCTTGTCATTTAAAAACATCAGAAGATCCGGAGGCATAAGAATCGGTTTCTCATCCATCCAAGCCATTATATGCTCGTTCATTATCCAAGATTTCAGAGTATGTGTAGCATAGTCTCCAATGCCTGAAACCTTCACTTCACCTTTAAGAAATCCTCCCTCATTACGCCACTGATACTCTTCTACTCTACCCTCAAATATTTTCCATCCCGAGAGGGCTTTTACTACAGCCGCAATAGGATCTTTCTCCCTATCTCTTGCCATTCGCAAGGCTTTCCCAACATTCATTCCCAGAGTAAGTGTACCTTCTACAACAGGTTTCTTGGCTTCCTTGACTGTCATAGGTGTATCTACTACCGCCGAGTATTTGCCTCCAAGAACCGAAAGGTATCTTGCCAAAGCCTCATAATCATCAATATCCGCATACCTCTCGATAATTACCAAGTTTCCCGTCTCCGTAACTATAACCGAAGGATACATGGGGATATCGTAAATATGTACCGTGCATTGATGTAATTCTGGTGCTGCCCTACCCAAAAGGTCACCATCCACAATGGGCATATTAAGTTTAGCCGCTATGCTTAAGGCCACTGCTGTATTTCCACCGCCAAGTTCACTAGCCACCACAGCAGAGATTTTCTTATTCAAATACTTTTCCATTCTTTCGAAAGCCTTTTTAATAGGTTCTTTTATTTTCACTTCCTTGGTGGTTTTTAACCCAGGTGCTATGGAACCAACAAAGTATGGTACCACAATCACCGAATCTTTAGGCAACTCATCTAGAGTTACCATATTTATCTCATTACCCTCATCAATAGCCTCTTTAATCATTTTCCATCCTTCTTCCGGGTCTCCACCACCACCAGTGCCCAGTATCGTGCATCCTTCTATTATATCCCTTAAATCTTCTTCACTCAACTTCTTCATCTTTTTCACCTCCTTATTTACCCGCAAATAAACCTCTCCTCCCATGTGGTATCTTGAACGACCTTGCCACCGCATAGGTGGTAAGCAAGGGTTCCAGAATGGGTATTTTATATTCATCCCATATTTCCTCTCTCAACCTTTCTGAAATTACGCTAAAACCTGTACATCCCAGAACTACCGCATCTGCACCTTCCTCTATAGCATCTATGGCAACATTTTTAGTCTCTTGGTAAATCTCTTCAGAGGACGTTAGAATATCCTTCACTGAAAGATGTACCTTTTTCACAGATAGAATTTTTTCAAACACTCCATATTCTCTAGCCTGAATCCTCACCCAGGACAGCATATTGTCTCCAGGGCCTATTACAGAAAATTCACCAAGCATGGAGGCAATATGCATTGTTGTTTCTGCCGCTCCAAATACAGGGATATCAAGTACCTCCCTTAACTCAAATAGACATGGGTCTGCAAAACAGTTTATCACTATGCTTTCTCCTCTTTTGAGTTCATTAATATGCTTAAGAGATTCTCCGCATGCCTGTGTTTTGGATGTAAAACTCTCAATAGTCTCTGGACCATTTTCTATGCCAACCACCTGAAAATCATCATTGGGATAATATTTTCGTATATATTCAACAACATCATCCTTGATTTCCGCTTTTACAGGATCTAGAATTATAACTCCACTCATTTTATCACCTCCGCAAAATGGCATTTCACTAAATGTCCCCTCTCTACCTCAACATATTCCGGCTCTTTCTCTTTACATATCTCTTTGGCATAGGGACATCTGGTGTGGAAAGGACATCCAGACGGTGGATTAAGAGGACTGGGTATTTCCCCTGGTAGTATTAACTTCTTTCTCTTTTTCTTATCCTTAGGGTCAGGTATAGGAACAGATTGTAGAAGAAGTTTGGTATAGGGATGCTGTGGAGATTCAAATATTTGCTCTACAGAACCTATCTCCATTATTTTTCCAAGATACATGATTGCAACTCTCTGAGATATATAACGAACCACACTGAGGTCATGGGAGATAAAAAGATAGGTAAATCCCTTTTCCTTCTGGAGATTTTCGAGAAGATTTAGAATCTGAGCCTGTACCGAAACGTCCAGAGCAGAGGTAGGTTCATCCAGTACCAAAAACTTTGGATTTACCCCTAGAGCCCTGGCAATAGCGACTCTCTGTTGTTGTCCACCACTTATCTCATCCGGATACTTGTACATATGCTCTTTTCTCAGGCCTACACTTTCCAAGAGGCTTAGAACTTTTTCTTCGAGATTCCCGTATTTTAACTCTCTTAGTGGCTCCGCAATTATATTGAATATACTCATCCTTGGATTAAGAGAGGAATAGGGATCCTGATATATCATCTGCATCTGAACCCGTGTCTTTTTGAACTTTCTCAGGGGAATCTTTGTTATATCCTTTCCTTCAAAGTATATCTTGCCATCTGTGGGCTCATACAACCGAAGCATTGTTCTTCCTGTGGTAGTTTTACCGCTTCCTGTCTCGCCTACAAGTGCCAGAGTTTCACCTTTCTCCATTGAGAATGTAACTCCATCCACAGCCTTGAGATACCTTACCTTTCGTGAGAATATACCTTCCTTGAAAGGGAAGTATTTTTTGAGATTCTCTACCTTAACTAGTTCACTCATTCTTATTACCCCCGTAAAGATGGCAGGCCACATAATGAGTTTTTGAATATTCCACAAGTGGAGGTTTTTTGTTTTTGCACACTGGCATCATAAAATCACATCTTGGATGAAATCTGCATCCCTTAGGAGGGTCTAGAAGACTGGGAACATTTCCACGCAGCGGTTTTAGAGGTTTTTTATATCTAGGATCAGGAATTGCAGATAACAGTCCTTGGGTATAAGGATGCATAGGGTTCTCAAATAATTCTTCCACATCTGCTATTTCCACCATATTTCCAGCATACATCACCCCAACCCGGTCGCATGTCTCAGCCACAACTCCAAGATCATGGGTTATGAGTAGTACAGAAAAATGATACTGCTCCTTTAACTCAAGTATGAGATCCAGAATCTGTTTTTGTATGGTTACATCCAGCGCCGTTGTGGGCTCATCCGCTATAAGGAGAGAGGGATTAAAAGATAATGCCAAAGCAATCATCACCCTTTGTCTCATCCCACCACTGAGTTGATGGGGATAAGATTCCAATATTCTATCGGGATCCGGTAAATTCACGGCTTTCAACAACTCCTTCGCCTTTTTTAAGGCTTCCTCCTTGCTTATATTGTGATGAAGTTTTATCACATCGCTCATCTGCGCCTTGATTTTGAAAAGAGGGTTGAGGGAACTCATAGGATCCTGAAATACCATGGATATCTTTCTTCCCCTTATTTTCTTCATCTCCTTCTCAGATAACTCAAGAAGATTTTTTCCTTCAAATATTATTTTACCTGAGACCTCAGCATTTGATGGCAGGAGTTTTAAGATACTCATCGAAGTAACACTCTTTCCGCAACCTGTCTCGCCTACAAGTCCAAAAACCTCGTCTTCGTAAATGGTAAGATTTACCCCATCTAGTACATAGGCCATTCCCCAGAAAGTTCTGAAGTTTAGATGCAGATCTTGAATAGATAACAGTTCCTTCATAAATACCTCCTCCTCAACCTAGGATCCAGTATTTCTCTCAGAGTATCACCCACAAGGTTGAAGGCTATTACTGTGATGAAAATTGCCAATCCTGGAAATGTCGGATACCACCAGTAATTAAGAAGATAGTCCTTACCCTGACTTACCATAAGACCCCAATCCGCTGTGGGTGGTTGAACTCCAAGCCCTAGAAAACTTAAAGCACTAGCCTCCAAGATTGCAGAGCCCATATCCATGGTTCCCTGAACAATTACAGGCGAGATAGCATTGGGTAATATATGTCTCGCTATTATTTTCAAATTGCTTACACCCATGGTTTTTGCCACTTCCACATAAGGTTTCTCTTTTATAGAAACGGCCATACCTCTTATGAGACGCGTGTACCAAGGCCACCAGCTTACTGCAAGGGCTATTATAGCATTTACAAGTCCTCTTCCTAAGGTTACGGAAATGAGCAATGCAAGGAGGAGAGGTGGAAAAGAGAGAAATATATCGGTAGTTCTCATAATCACAGCATCCACAGCGCCACCTTTATATCCTGCAAGGAGTCCCAAGGGCACGCCTATTAGAAGACCAAGTCCAACCACTGTAATGGCTACCAGCAGAGATATTCGTGCACCATAAATAACACGACTTAGAACATCTCGTCCCATATAATCTGTTCCAAACCAGTGTTTTGAACTGGGTGGTTGCAACTTCTCTTCTAGATTAGGTTGTCCTTCTGCCTGCTTGGGATAGGGTGCTAGAAAAGGCGCGAAGATTGCAGTTACAACCAGAATCAGAATAATTATTATACCAAGCAAAGAGAGTTTATTTCGTATCATTATTTTTAACACTCTGATTATTTCATCTTTTTTCATTTTCCCTCACACCCTAATTCTCGGGTCTATGTACATTTGCAGCAGGTCAACTATCAGATTTATAAACACATAGGCAGTAGCAACCACTATAACAACACCTATTATCGCTGGATAATCCATGCTAAGAATCGCATAGGTTGCATATCTTCCAAGACCTGGCCAATTAAAGATTATCTCCACCAGAAATGCACCAACCAGCGTATAAGCCAGAGATAAACCCACAACTATAAGAGCAGGAGATATGGCATTTTTAAGAGCATATTTCATGTATATCATCCTATCCGGTACACCATAGGATCTAGCAGTTCTTATGTAATTTTCCTGGAGAACCTCGATCATCATAGACCTAACTTGGCGAGTTATGAGGCCCACCGGATACATTGCCAGTGTTGCAGCGGGTAATATTATATGCAGTATAGAATTCTGAAATATCGTCCAATTACCCGTAATCAAAGAGTCAAATATGTAAAACCCTGTTATTACATGAAGCGGATGTTCCAGCATTACCACAGTATCCACTCTTCCAGAGAGAGGGAGCCATCCCAATTGTTTGAAAAACAAAAGTTGTAGCACCATACCGAACCAGAATGCGGGTAAGGATACACCACTTATGGCAAATAGTCTGCTTGCATTATCTATCCAACTGTCCTTCTTGACAGCAGAATACACACCTAGAGCTACCCCAATCAGAAGAGCAAAGAATTCAGCCACCAGTATGAGTTCCAGAGTTGCGGTAAAGGCTGAACCAATATCCTCAGCCACTGGATTATGAGTTCGTATAGACACTCCCAAGTTCCCATGAAGAAGCCCACCAAGATAATAGTAGAATTGAACTATGAGAGGATCATTTAGATGCAATTCCTCCCGTGCTTTCTCAATTTCTTCAGGTGTGGGATGAGCACCAGCCCAGAGCGCTGCAGGATTAGATGGAATCACATGAGATACAAAGAATACAATAACTACCACGAAGAATATTACCACAAAGGCAAGTATAAGCCTGTAGACCACATATTCCCAGAGTTTCATTTAACACCACCAAAAAAAGAGAAAAGATTTAGGAGACCTTTTGCAGATCATAGAAGAATACCACCTGTGGATAGCCTGGATTATCATGGAACCCCGTTATAGTGTTGGAGACCACATAGACATCATCAGGGGTATAGAGAAACAGTGCAGGCGAATCTTGCATGAGAATCTCTTCTGCCTGATGATACAGCGAAAGTGCTTTCTGTATATTTGTGCCTTCAAGGGATACAGCCTGGTCTATGAGATGATCGAACTGCGAATTGTTATAGTAGGCAAGATTAAAAAATGGTTGTTTTTCAGAGTGGAACAAGTTAAACAAGAAATCGTAGGGAGTTGGATAGGTTGGCCACCAGTAAAATATCAGTACATCCTGAGCCTTAGAAGGATCACTTGTAGCAAAGGACCACTGCTGTTCCCAGTTCAGAGCCCGTATCTCTAGATCCACACCTATTTTGCTCCAAGATGCTTTCAGCAGTTCTGCAACTTTCTTTTCAGCCTCATCTCCGGCTGTATATGTTAGAAGAAGATGCATGCCTCCCGTATATCCAGCCTGTTTCAATAACTCCTCTGCCTTCGTTATGTTATAAGAATAGGTAGACAGGTCATCAAAATATCCCAACATACCCTTTGGTATAGGGCACTTTGCAACCTCACCATAGCCATTGAGCACGTACTTAACTAGGTCTTTATACGGCGTTGCGTATGCCAGTGCCTGTCTAACCAATTTGTTATTTAACGGAGCTTTTACCGTATTTAGCATGCCATAAAGTTCCTCATAGGAAGGTGTAGCATCCACTTTCACATTTGGATTGTTTTCCAGAGAAGGAATATCATCCAGGGGAAGTTCTCTAGTAATCTGTATTTGGTTGCTTGTAACCATCTGCTCCCTTAGAGAGGCATCAGGTACGATTTTTATTATAGCAATGTCAAACTGTTTATCGTTCCATCCGCCCCAATAGTCATTAAATTTCTTCATTACCACCTCGGTTTTAGCATTATAAGAGTACAGATAGTAAGGTCCTGTGCCCGCATCATGTCCTTTATTAAGATACCCTGCAATCTGTGTATCATTCCCTATGGGAGACAGCAATTTGCTATCCATTATCCAAGCACCATAACTCGCAGAAGCAATTAAAGGGAGGTTAGCGGAATATTTGAGATCAAATTCCACCGTATGGTCATCTATCACCTTTATCTCTTTCACAGGATCCCAGATAAAAGCTGCACCTTGCCCCATCCTTATAGTTCTTTCAATGCTCCATTTAACATCTTGGGCAGTGAATGGATTGCCACTATGGAACTTCACATTTTCCCTGAGATGAAAAGTCCAAACCGTACCATCATTATTAGATTCCCAGCTGGTAGCAAGCCATGGTTTTACATTACCATCCACATATTTGGTTAAATCTTCATAGAGATTTGCAAGAGTAACAATGGAATTAGAGAACTCTGTACTTGGATCCAAAGTAATCATTTCTACCATATATCCATAGATCACTGTTGATGGTGCTGGTTTTGGTTTACTTTTAGGCATTGCCATATATGCTCCTACCGCTGCAATAATTATTATTACAATAACTATTGCAGCAATCAGTATTTTCTTATCCATTTTGGTACACCCATGACAGGTATCATCAAGCAAATATTTAAACTTTTTTCGCAATATCTTGGAATTAAACCATGCATCTAAAAAAATATTTAATGCCGTTATGCAAAAATTTTCAACAAAAGCAAAACAAGAAAGATATTATGTTTATTTGCGTTTGAGTGAAGATGTCACTATCTTTTTTCTCGTAACTCACAAAACATTAAATTCGGAGAGAAGCATTCACCCATCATGGGAATGAGATTTATCATAGACATGGACGGTGTGCTTTACCGTGGCAGTAGAAAAATAGAGGGGAGTGAGAAACTTATTCATTTTCTGCAGGAGCACAAGATTCCTTTCCTCCTTGCAACCAATAACTCCACAAGAACTCGAGAGATGTATGTGGAAAAACTTCATAGAATAGGTATGAGCGTGGATAGAGATGCAATAATCACCTCCGCTTATGTGACGGCTGAGATTCTCAAAAAAGAGAGAGAGATTGCATCCGCTCTTATAATTGGAGAGATAGGTATATTCGAGGAGATAAGGCGCATAGGGTGGGGGGTCGTGGATTACAAAGATTGGAAAGATGCGGAGTATGTGATTGCGGGTATGGACACTACATTAACATACGAAAAATTAAAAGCAGGATGTCTGGCAATAAATGAGGGGGCAGAGTTCATAGCCACTAACGACGACAAAAATTTCCCGTCTGAAGAAGGCTTGATTCCCGGTGCGGGAAGCATGGTTGCTGCTCTTGAGGCAGCCACAGGAAAGAAGGCAAGGGTTATGGGCAAACCCAACCAGCCGTATCTGCAGATAATAAGAGAGATTCTGAGAGAGGGGGAGTACTGGGTTGTGGGTGACCGCGTAGAAACAGATATGCTTATGGCTGAGAAACTAAATGCAAGAAAGGTTATGGTTCTCAGCGGAGTTACAAAGGAGCCTGTGAGTGGCGCAGATTATAATCTTCCTCACGCAGGAGCACTTGTGGAAATTCTAAAAAAGATGATATGATTAAACAACATGAACCTTCAGGATTCCAATTCCTTCAATCCATGCCTCTATTACATCTCCATGCTCGATTTTGCCTACACCCTCAGGCGTGCCTGTGGCTATTATATCTCCTGATTCTAAGGTCATGATAGAGGAGATGTATTCAATAAGTTGGGGTATTTTGAATAGCATATTAGATGTATTGCTTCTCTGCCTTATCTCGCCATTCACCTTGAGCCCAATTTCCACATTGTGGGGATCTATACCTACAGCGGCAACTATCCTGGGACCCACGGGAGCAAATGTATCAAAGCCCTTGCTTACGGTCCATGGCAATCCTCGCTCCCTTGCCACACTTTGAATATCCCGGGCAGTTATATCCAGGAGTATTGTATAGCCCAGGATATGTTCCATGGCCTCATCCTGAGGTATATTCTTTCCATTTTTTCCAATTATAACGGCCAGTTCAACCTCATGATGCACCTCCCTGCTCATGGGAGGGAGAATGACCTTATCGTTGGGACCGATAAGCGAGGAAGGCGGTTTGAGAAATATTATGGGTTCCCTGGGTACCTCACTTTTCATTTCTCTGGCATGGGCAGCGTAGTTCTTACCGAGACATATGATTTTGCTGGGATTGAGAGCGTACTCCTTCTCACCAAACGGAAGCAAGAGCATGAAGAAGTCTATGAAGAAATTATACATATTGTTTTCCCAAGAAAAAACGAAAAAAAATGTAATATTGAGGAGAGACGGATAAATTTTTATTGTTTAATTTCCTATCAAATTCCATGGCTCTCAGAGCATGGCAGATGGGTAATACCCATATCGAAGTGGCTATATGCGATCTTACAAAAGAGAGCGTGGATGCCATTGTAAATGCGGCCAATGAGCATCTTAAGCATGGCGGCGGTGTAGCCTGGGCTATTGTAAAAGCAGGAGGCTATGAAATTCAAAGAGAGAGCGATGAGTATGTGGATAAGCATGGTCCAGTGTCCACAGGAGAGGCTATTGTTACCTCAGGTGGCAAATTAAATGCAAAATACGTGATTCATGCCGTGGGTCCTGTTTGGATGGGTGGCAATTACGGAGAGGATACCCTGCTTTTCAATGCAGTTTACAATTCGCTCCTCAGAGCCCATGAACTGAACCTTAAGAGTGTGGCCATGCCTGCCATAAGCACAGGAATATTCCGGTTTCCAAAGGATAGAGCAGCAAAAATTTTTGGAAGGGCCATCAGAAAATTTCTGGAAGAGCATAAAGATACCATGCTGCAACTTATTCGAATCTGCCATATAGACCGAAAAAACGGAGAGATTTTTGCCGAAAATATGGAATTGTGATTACCAGGGCACTGATTTTTTTCCCATCTTGTAGGCGATTATATTTACACCTCGATGGATAAGGGGGGTGAGTATGAGTATTGTTAGAATGGGCACAATCTTTCCAAAATGCTCAAGGAACCATGCGGGATAAGCGATGCCAACCAGTAACCAGGCAACTAACACAAACATTAACTGGTCCAGCAAAAATGCTCTGCCACCGCTCTGAATCCCGAGCCTGCGCTTTATAAAAGAGCCAAGAGCATCTCCTAACATCGCACCAAAGGATAGAAGAAGGAGAACTCCAAGTGCTGACCCCCACAACTCTCCAAAGGGAGGAAACCAAGGCTGGGGCAGATGGGGGGCAAGGAAATTCAAGATTATCCCAAGGAGAAAGCCAGAAACTGAGCCTCCAAAGAATCCTCTCCATGTTTTACCTTTCCCAAGGATTCTCCTACCATCTACGAATTTTTTTCCAAAGTCCATGGGAAATTTACCCTTGAAAAGAACTGCTGCTGAATTGGGTACATAGGCCGGAAGCATAAGCCACAGAGATGAGAACATCTGCCAGAGAACAGTGTAAACATCCATCGCAGGGATAAAACACTTGCTCACATAAATTTTTACCTGCCATAAGAATATGCG
>WALG01000070.1 GCA_015522955.1 DHVE2 group archaeon | reverse complement strand
ATTATGAATAGTACAAGGAATACATACTCCATGGTTGTCGCAGAATTCTTCTGATCCTCCATGTTCTTGTAGTCCTTCTGCAACTTCTGATGCTCGCTCTGCAGATTGGTATAGTTATTCTCCAGATTCTGTAACTTGCTCTGAAGCACCGGTATCTTGTTCAGTTCATTGAGCACTTCACCAGAAGTGGCATACTTACCTTCCACTGAGAGACCAAACACAAACTGTTCAGAGCCAATGGTACCCAGTATCTGGTAGTACTGGTTCAGCATTGGAGCAGGGGCTGTATACTGGAACGTCGCTATACCCTGAGAATTTGTGGTTTTCACGTATGAATCTAATTTGCCTCCTGATACGCTTAGCGTAACATTTTTACCGCTGAGAGGGGCACCTGTGAGACCGCCCACAAAATGAAGTGTGATGGTTGCTGTACCACCGGATGCTACCATTTCTGGATTCACTGACGCATCAGCCAGTACCGCAATGTTTCTCATTTCCTCTGTGTTGGCCAGATACACAAGTTTGAACTGGTAGGCATTGCTTCCCATGGTATATCCATTCTTAGATAGAGATACCGAGAGAGTAACCACGCCATCCATTCCTTGGGGTATAATCTGAATAGGTACCGAGACTATACCATTTTCATCGGTTTCCACCGTTGCGGAACTTGAATAGGTTCCTATCTTCCACTGCACATAACCTGTAGCATTGGCAAGGGGACCATTTGCACTTACAACCTTGAATATTGCATTGGTGGATGCATCTCTCTCATCCATATAGAGTTTGTCAGAACCAAAGTTAGTAAGTGTAATTAAAGGTGCTCTCTCCAGCAGGAACCCTTGCTTCACACCAAACAGATAAGGATATTCAAATGTTGCACCGAGCCATAGACCTCCTCCAATGCCCGGGTCCACCCATGCATCCACATATACTGCCTGGTCAGCGATGAGTGAGGCTGTGGTGGCTACAACCGTAGCAGTTCCATTGGCATCCGTAACGAATGAGTAGTAATCACCAAGGAAGGGATTGTAAATTCTGTGCTCATCATTGGGCCAGGCGGCTCCTGCACCATAATCTGTGGAGAACAGCCCGAAGAATCCCTGCACATTGGCAGCAGGAGTGCCATTGGTATAGTAAACCTTTACCGTAACTTTAACTGGTTGCATTCCATCGGCTCCATTTATTACCCCCGGACTTACAGAAATATCCATGCCATAATTGGCAGCCCACGGGCCAATATATGGGTCAGAGCCTGTGGCATTACCCACGTAAATCTCCACACTGTCAAATACCGAGTACGTATCCTTGGTATAAACTCTCACTATATAGGGCCTGTTGATATTATTCACCGCTGTCATGGTAAAGGTCGCCTCACCATTGGCATCAGTGGTTTTATTAGTTGCATCAAAATGCACGTTTGTGGTATCTATCTCTGCAACCTCGCCTTTCCACTGGGAATTTGCCGCTGTGGAGTATATGGCCTCAATATAAACATTATGGTTAGCAACAGGATTTCCATTTGCATCCACAACTTTAACCTTGATATCCGTGCTATTACCCGCCGTCAATCCATATGAGTTTACGGATTCTATCATAACTCTGTACCAGGAACTGCCCTCACTCTGGATTGGTATAAGAAGAGTTGCTGTTTGCATATTCTGCAGGATTGTATTATTTACCTTTATCTCCGCCGTGATGGAATCCATCATATTCATATTCTTAAGAGTTGCCGGGGCTGTGTATTCAAAGGTTGCTATACCCTGAGCGTTTGTAACGGCATATGGAGTTATACTACCGGCAGTTTCCTCTGTCAGTACCGTGACATTCACCCCGCTTAATGGATTTCCCAATAAATCTGTAACCTTTGCTGTAATGGTTGCACTCTCTCCCGGGGAAAGGACATTCTTATCCATGCTGAGACTTAACTTTGCAACATTCTTGGGTAGATATACTGTAATTTCCTTACTTCCCGTGTAATTGTAACACTCATTTCCTATCGTAGCAGACATTGAATAGGTTACCTTAACAGGCTTATGATATACCTGGAAGGGTAGAGGTATGGTAAATTCAAATCCCCCAGATTTTCCAGTAGTTCCATTGAACACATATCCCGTACTAGCATATATCTGTACTCCCACACCCGGGATTGGCACTCCATTGTTATCACTCACAAACGCATATCCATGAATGTCCTTACCTGCATAGGCATGAGTCGGCATATAGACATGAAGCACTGCCCCATTGTAATTAGATGATATCTCCGAGTTAGAGGGCGGTGCTGGTGGTGGTGGCGTACTGGGATGATGCAGTTGTCCTAAACTGAATATATTCATTATGCCTGCATAGGCCGTGACCCATCCCTGCCAGACATCTTTTCTATAGCCTATCAAGTACTTTATATAACAGAGAGTCACCCACGGAAGGTCATGCACAAGTATTCCCTGAATATCCTTAATTATTTTGATTCTTTTCTGGGTATTCATCTCGGTTTCCATCTCATCCAAGAGTTTGTCTACCTTTGGATTACTGTATCCTGCCATGTTGTTACCCACCGGGGATGCATATTTGCTGTAGAAGAACTCCTTAAGATAAGTTTCAGGAAACGGCGAGCCGGTGGTATAGCCCATCACAAGCATATCATAATTTACCTCCAGAATCATCCTAGAAACCAGTGTGTAAAAATCCAGTGGAGTGTTTACTATATTGATTCCTACCTTTCGAAGATTATTTTGAATCATTATTCCGATATCTGCCATGAGAGGCGAGTAGTCCTTTGTGGGCGAGAGAACAGACAATTTCAGAGGCTTTCCACCGGGTGTCTCTCTCCATCCATCTCCATTTATATCCTTGTAACCTGCCTGATCAAGAACCTGTGCTGCAAGATTGAGATTGAACCCAGGTGGATTTGCCGAGGTATTAATATATGCTCCAGAGATTATGGCTATAGGCACTGTTCCCTTTGTGGCAAATCCATGGGCTAACCTGTTCACTATGTAGTCCCTATCTATGGTATGAGCAACAGCCACTCTGAAATTCAGGTCGTTCATGGGAGATCTACGGAGATTGAACGGCATAAAATAGAAATTATCTCCGTTGATTATAGCAATGCCTACATGAGGATCAAGTCTCAAAGAATTGTAATATCCTATTGGTATATCTGTAACATCAACCTCTTTCTTTTTAAGGGCTAGCACCGCTGTATCCGCGCTGTTATAAACTTTGAATACCAGTCTTTTCACATTCTGGGGATATGCTGGCCACTCCTTACCCTGCCAACTTATGGTGAATTTTTTACCCCAGTAATTTGTGTATCTATCAAATATTGCATAGGCTCCAGGTTTCCACTCCACAAACTTGAACGGTCCACTACCGTCTGCTGCACTGCTCTGGGATGGGGTACTACCATAACTGTAATCAAGGATTATATCGTCACTGTCTCCCGTACCTGCACTTTTTACATGTTTTTTCCACACATGCGCGGGGATTATGGGCATGTTCAGAGTAACCTGATAAAATAGCGGGTAGGGCTTGTAAAGATGGAATATCACTGTGTATTTATCTACGACTTCAACACCCACATGGGAAGTTCCCGTACCGTTATACAATGTCCACTGTGGATTTGGCCACAGTAAAGAACTCAGCATGTCACCATAAATCGGGTTATAGACAAGCACATCGTAGGTAAATGCTACGTCCTTTGCGGTTAATTCTGTACCATCGTGGAAAGTCACTCCATGCCGGAGATGTACGGTAATATTCAGACCTGTAGAGTCTGCCTGATAACTCTCGGCGAGATTCAGATACACATCCAACTGCGGAGTATAGCCCATGAGCGTGTCATAGCACCATCCCAATGCACCTGTTTTCACAGCAAGATACGTGGAGGGATCAAACATATTCAAACTGGTTATATCCTGTCGAATGGCCACAATAAGGGTATCTCTGTTCTCCGAGTTTTCTTTAAGCACAGGGTTTGCTGCAGTGGCGTTGCTAGAAAGAATGGTGAATCCCGAAAATAGAAGCAGGGATATCACCAGTGCAACCCACAGTATTTTCCATTTTCTTTTCATTTCCATATTTTTCACCACCCTGTCACTAATCTAATGAGAAATCTAAAACTTAACTTCTTCTCACAAAATCTTAGAAGATATTCAAAAATCTTGCAAAATTTAAC